>NZ_JATABG010000106.1:0-10042 GCF_036533755.1 Vibrio sp. M260118
TAAAACAACATGACCTAAAGTTTCACATGTTATCGCCGTACCATCAGAAACATAGAACACATCACGACTTTGACTATCAATTTGCATTTTATTTTAAACTTTAAAATTATTTTGAGTAGGATGGTCCCCATAATATCGATAATAAAACCCGGCTTGCTGTTACGGCCCCCACAGCTTTAAAAATTCCCTGTGAATTTTTTTACGCTGCCACGTAATCGTTTGCCTATTCCCTACAAAGCTGCAATGTTTCTGGAGAAATACATGCAAAAGAACACCCTCTGGTTCAATGGCCTATCCATGGAAGATGTCGACAAAGTCGGCGGTAAAAATGCTTCGCTTGGTGAAATGGTTTCTAACCTTTCCAATGCTGGCGTTTCTGTACCCAACGGTTTTGCTACCACATCTTATGCGTTCAATCAGTTTTTAGATTTTGAAGGACTGGATGACCGCATACACCAATTATTGGATGAACTAGACGTTGATGATGTAGACGCTCTGCGTAAGACAGGTGCTACTATCCGTCAATGGGTACTAGAAGCCCCCTTTCCTGCTGACCTCGAGGAGGATATTCGTAACAACTACCAAGAACTGATTGGCAGTAACAGTGAGCTTTCAGTGGCTGTACGCTCATCCGCTACTGCAGAAGACTTACCCGACGCTTCATTCGCCGGACAGCAAGAGACCTTCCTTAACGTGAAAGGCATAGATGCTGTCCTTGAAGCAACCAAACACGTTTACGCATCACTGTTTAACGACCGTGCTATTTCGTACCGTGTTCACCAAGGGTTCGACCACCGTGGTATCTCGCTGTCTGCGGGTATCCAACGTATGGTGCGTTCTGATAAGGCCTCTTCAGGCGTTATGTTCACCTTAGATACCGAGTCCGGCTTTGACCAAGTGGTATTTATTACCTCTTCTTGGGGCCTAGGTGAAATGGTGGTGCAAGGCGCAGTGAACCCAGATGAGTTCTACGTTCACAAACCAATGCTTGAAGCAGGCAACGACCCGATTGTTAAAAAAACTTTCGGCTCTAAACTAATTAAAATGATCTACTCAACCAATCAAGAAATTGGCAAGCAGGTAGACATCATCGATACTTCCGAGCAAGAACGCCAAGACTTTTCATTAAATGATCAGGAGATCAAAGAGCTAGCCAAACAAGCGATGATCATCGAAAAGCATTACCAGCGCCCTATGGATATTGAATGGGCCAAGGATGGTATCGATGGCAAGCTGTACATCGTTCAAGCGCGCCCAGAGACGGTCTGTTCTCAAAGCGAGCAAAATGTTATTGAGCGCTACGAGCTAAACAGCAAAGCTGAAGTACTCGTAGAAGGTCGCGCGATTGGTCAGCGTATCGGCTCAGGCACAGTCCGTTTGGTTGACTCTCTCGATCAGATGTCTCTGGTACAAGATGGTGACGTGCTGGTGACAGACATGACTGACCCAGATTGGGAACCAGTGATGAAAAAGGCATCGGCAATTGTCACCAACCGTGGTGGTCGCACTTG
Source organism: Vibrio sp. M260118 (assembly GCF_036533755.1). Classification (NCBI taxonomy): domain Bacteria; kingdom Pseudomonadati; phylum Pseudomonadota; class Gammaproteobacteria; order Vibrionales; family Vibrionaceae; genus Vibrio; species Vibrio sp. M260118. The sequence goes on from NZ_JATABG010000106.1 coordinate 1,512, forward strand.
TCACGCAGCAATCATTGCCCGAGAGCTAGGCATTCCTGCAATCGTTGGCTGTGGCAACGCGACAACTAGCCTGCAAGACGGTGCAACGGTCACGGTTTCGTGCTCGGAAGGCGAAACAGGCTATGTTTACCACGGAGAGCTTGAGTTTGAAGTTAAGCGCTCTTCGGTAGATGAACTGCCTATCTTGCCAACAAAAGTGATGATGAATGTCGGCAACCCAGATCGCGCTTTCGACTTCGCACAAATCCCTAACGAAGGTGTTGGCCTAGCGCGCCTAGAGTTCATCATCAACAAGATGATCGGCATCCACCCGAAAGCGTTGCTCAACTTTGATCAACAAAGTGATGAGTTAAAAGCTGAAATCAGCCAACGTATTCGCGGTTACAAAGATCCTATCGATTTCTACGTGAGTAAGCTAACGGAAGGCATTGCGACTATCGCTTCGGCGTTCTGGCCTAAACGAGTCATTGTTCGTATGTCTGACTTTAAATCGAACGAGTACAGTAACCTAGTTGGCGGTAAGGACTTCGAACCACACGAAGAAAACCCAATGCTTGGTTTCCGTGGAGCATCTCGTTATATCTCGCCAGTATTTGAAGACTGTTTCGAGCTGGAAACTCAGGCGATAAAACGTGTTCGCAATGAGATGGGGCTGAAGAACGTTGAGGTGATGATTCCTTTTGTTCGTACACCAAGTGAGGCAGCCTCGGTTATCGACTTACTCGCCAAGTTTGATTTACGCCGAGGCGACCAAGGCCTGAAAGTCATTATGATGTGTGAACTGCCGTCAAACGCAGTGCTCGCTGACGAGTTCCTAAAATACTTTGATGGTTTCTCTATCGGTTCCAACGATATGACTCAGCTAACGCTTGGTCTTGACCGCGATTCTGGTGATGTGGCTCATCTATTTGACGAACGCAACCCTGCAGTCAAAGTGATGCTACAGATGGCGATCGACGCGGCAACCAAGGCGGGCAAATACGTCGGTATTTGTGGGCAAGGTCCATCGGATCATGATGACTTAGCCGAATGGTTAATGGCTCAAGGTATTAGTTCTGTGTCACTAAACCCCGATACAGTCATAGATACTTGGCTCAAGCTCGGAAAAGTTAGCCAATAAAAAGGTTAGAAATACAATAAAGGCTTCCGTTTGGAAGCCTTTATTATACTTAACTCGCGTTAGTTTCAGTTTGCTGCTTCGCCAGTTCAATTTCTCGCTGTTTCAGCATCTCGTCCATCTCATCTCTGTGAGCTTTAAATGCTGCCATCTGCTTACTAGGAACTGAACTTGCCATCGGTATATTGGCTTTCATCGCGTTAACGGGTCTACCACGGTCAATCAATTCATAGTGAATATGCGGGCCAGTAACACGCCCTGTCGCCCCTGATAGACCAATTCTTTGACCACGAGAAACTTTCTGCCCTTTACGCACCAAAATCTTGCTTAAGTGAAGGTAACGTGTTTTATAACGACTGCCATGTTGAATCACCACATAATTGCCAGCATACGGGTGTTTACGAGTCATAATCACCACACCATCACCTGTAGACACAATTGGCGTACCGGTCGGTGTCGCCCAATCCGTCCCGTTATGAGGTGAGACACGTCCTGTCACAGGGTGCTTTCGCGTAGGGTTAAAGTGGGAACTTAGCCTATATCCACTATTGACCGGCTTTCTTTGGAATGCGCGCTGTAGGCTATCGCCTTTAGAATCATAGTACTGACCATCACTGTGTAGGTAAGCAGACAGGACACGACCACGATTGTAGATCTTAATCGCTTGTATCTCACGATTACCTGTCAATTGCTGACCAACAAACTGGCGCGACTGAACCACTTCAAACTTGTCACCCGCTCTTAAATCGCGAGTAAAATTGATCTTGTCTTTAAGCAAGCTAACTACTTGCTCGATTTCACTCTTACCCAAGCCAATAGCATTCACAGATTGAGAGAAGCTACCCTTAATTTCACCAACCATAGGGAAAGACTTCCAAACGCCCGGAATCTTAACATCGGTAAACTCATAGCTTCCGTCATCTAGTCGGCTATAAACCGCACGCTCAACCATACTGAACTCAAGCGCCATCTTACTTAGGTATCCCGTCTCTTCATCACGCCAAAAGCGCAAAGTGTTACCAGGACGGAGAGTATCCAATGCAAGATAATGAAGGTCCGTTTCCATGATTTTCATCAATTCGCTATAACCAAAGCCAAGCTGCTGAAAAATAGTACTTAGATTGTCACCTTTACGAATAACATACTCGTAGTTTGGTACATCACGAACCACATCACTGTCTGAAAAAAAATCACTGACTAACGTCGACTCGGGAAGAGAAAGATCAATGGTACGATGGGGATGACTCTGCTTAGATGTACTTGAAATAGCGATTGCCGCTAAAAGAGGCAAGCTCACCACCATCATCTTTTTCCGTCTAGACAGCTGTTGGAAGCGAGTCTTAAAACTTCTAGTTAGCAAAATTTGACCTTTACTCTGGATACACAAAGGCCTTAGATTACGAATTTATCCAGAAGTTGTCACCTGTGAAATGTCAGGTTTCAACGAAAAAAGGCGCGAGATGCGCCTTTCACTATCAACCATAGTCGATACGTCTAAATTAGCGCTTACATCTGATAGGTTACAACCAAGCCGTTATCTTCACCGAATCCGTTTGGTCGGTATTGGTCGGCGTTCGGATCGTTTACCCACTTTTCGTCATCCACTAAGTATCTGAATTCAAACTCACTATCCTTAGGGAGTCGAGTCTTAAACTTATACGACTTAGACTTAGCAACCTTTGTCATTTCTGTCGGTTGCCAGTCAAGAAAGTCGGCGACAATTGAAACCGTTTTGCCCACATCGTCAGCAGGAAGCTCGAAAGTTACCTCAACTTCATCTTTGGTCTTAAAAAAACGCTTATTGATCATAAATCACTCCGTTAACAACAATAAAATTCCATCTCATCACTTGCTAAGTTAAAGAATAAGCAACTAATCACACATTAACAATATCAAATTAAATGTGAGTTTTTGGGCACATTGGCCTACTGCTGTTCTAAGCTATCCTGCTTAGTTAACTTAAACAGTATAGTTACTATTTTTTTCGGTTCTTCAGACATCGCTTGACGCTCATCACGTTCCAATATTTTAACCGTTACCTGATCTGCATTTGCTTCAATAGAGTCCACTCGAATTCTATCACCGAGAAAAGCCGTTCCTTTTGAAACCAATCGTTGTCGAAACTCATCATATTTGAATACCGCTAGGTAATAGAAAACTCCCGAACCTTGATTGCTAACCGATAAGGAAGATAAGTAGGTGGTTGGATCTATCTCAACCAAGGTGCGGCTATCAACTGCGACAACCCCATGAACTGGACCATCTTCAAACGTGCCAGTCATAAGCGGAGATTGTTGCATATCATCAATGAAAGTAAATGCATTACTATCTGGTATTTTGACTGTCCACGGGTTGGCCGTTCTAATACCAAACACAGACTGCATAATGGGATCTACTTGGCTAGCTTGGCTTGGAAACTTGGCTAATATCTCTTCATCAGACATACTAAATCGATAGACGCCAGCTGCAGAAACAACAATCAGCAACACGATTGGAATAAAGAGAATAAGAGGAATTGGCAGTATGCGTTTCTTCATTGGCGTTAATGATGAGTTGGTAATGTGTAAATAACTTAGGCCATGTTAGCAGGGTATGATCAGGAGTTAAAATGGAACATGAAAACAAAATACGAATGGCAGACTGCAGTTGTGGCCAAGTCAATTTAGTTTGTCGAGGTGAACCAGCCCGCACTTCAATTTGTCACTGTTTCGAGTGCCAGAAACGAACTGGCAGTGTATTTGGTGTTCAAGCCCGATTTTACAAACATCAAGTTTCCTACAGTGGTGAGTTAGTTGAATACACTAGAATCAGCGATTCGGGCAATGAAGTGACTTATTCGTTTTGCCCACGCTGCAGTACTACCATGCTACTCAGGCTTCAAGCTGCGCCAGAGTTCACTGTCGTTCCCGTTGGCGTACTCAATCAACAAGATTTGCCAATGCCAAGCTTCTCTATCTATGAGGAGCGAAAACACGGCTGGGTTAAGTTTGATTGCCAAATAGAACACTACGCTTAGCTTAATGGGTCGATATTTCAACTTTACCTCTACCGATAACCCACTACTCACTCTATAATTGCGCCTTCAATTAAGGAGCAGACTTTGATAACTAAACTTCCCCGCTGGGTAGAATATGGCGCTTTTCTACTCGCCCTGTTAGCAGGTACGGTCAATGCCGTTGGTCTGCTCGGCTTTCAACACCAAGCCGTATCTCATATATCCGGAACTGTCACCTTACTTGGCACAACTTTAGAGGCATTAAACTCTCAGGTGGGACACCTTTTCTTCATCCTGTTGAGTTTCATGCTCGGAGCGGTATTAAGTGGGGTATTCATCTCAAATACTGCTCTTAAACTAGGGCGTCGCTATGGCGTCGCGCTGTGCGTAGAAGGTTTACTGCTGTTCGCAGCCTATTGGCTACTTAGCAATGATCATATTTCAGGTCAGTACCTTGCCTCAGCGGCATGTGGATTACAAAATGCGATGATCACCACCTACAGCGGCGCGATTGTCCGCACCACTCATATGACAGGGATAATTACTGACTTGGGGCTAATGGTTGGCGCCAAACTGCGTGGTGAAAGCTTTGACTACCGTAAAGCTAAGTTATTTGTGTTTATCTTTAGTGGTTTTTTGCTTGGTGGCATTGTCGGTGCCAAGCTCTTTGCCAATTACGCTATCGCTGCACTGTTGTTCCCTGTAGCTTTAGCCTTCATACTTGCTCTCACTCACTGGCGATTCCTCGCACATAGCCAATCGACTCATTAATTACCACCTAAGCTTGAAACAGACTAGCAAACAAATTAACATTTCCAACACATTTAACCGCAATTCAATGATTAAGCAAACTTTAATCATGAATACTTAGCGGTATTTATTGAATAGTATTGCAAGGACGCATGAAAATCTTTACTCTTGCGCCTCTTTGATAATTTATTGCTGTTTAGTGAATAGATATGCCTCCCATATGGCTATGCTGTTTATCTAATTGGAATTCGAGAAACGTATGCAAAATATCGCTCAATCATCAGAACAACCAAAGAGCAAAAGCAACTTTTGGATGTTCCTTATCCCTTCTATGATTGGATTATTCCTTTTTATGGCTCCAATCAGCTACCAAGGGAACATCACCATTCCTGTGGCGATTCTAGCTAAATCAATCCAAGCTGTTCTTGGCGAACATCTTGTTGGCCTAATTACCGCTATCATCGCCTTCATGGCCGTTGCCTCAGCGCTTTGTCGCGTCAAAACGCCCCAGTTTATTGCCAACAGCAACTTCTTGAACGGATTGTTTAACCCAAGCCCTTTATGGCTAGCTGTACGTCTAATTGGTGGTGCTGCTGTCGCAATGACCTACTTCCAAGTGGGCCCAAACGCGATTTGGCAAGAGAACACTGGAGGTTTAGTTCTAGAAGGTCTACTTCCAACACTGTTTTCAGTATTTATTTTCGCAGGTCTATTGCTACCCCTGCTACTTAATTTCGGTTTGCTAGAGCTATTTGGTACCTTACTAAGTAAGGTAATGCGTCCGGTATTTAACTTGCCAGGTCGCAGCGCTATCGACTGTATGGCTTCTTGGCTGGGTGACGGATCAGTAGGCATTCTGCTTACCAGCAAGCAGTACGAAAACAAGTTCTACACTCAGCGTGAAGCAGCCGTGGTGGGCACCACTTTTTCCGCTGTTTCAATCACGTTTAGTTTAGTCGTCATCGCTCAGGTTGAGTTAGAGCACCTATTTTTACCGTTTTACGGCGCTATTTGTTTAGCTGGCCTAGTCGCAGCGATTATTATCCCTCGCCTACCACCTCTAAGTTACAAAAAGAACACCTTTATTGATGGCACTGAACCAGATAAAGATGCAGACGCTATTCCACAAGGACATACAACTTTCTCTTGGGGAATGAACTTAGCGCTAAATAAAGCACAACAAGTAAAATCAATCAGAAGTGTATTTGGCGAAGGCGTTCGCAACGCAGTAGATATGGTGTTTGGTGTACTACCTGTAGTCATGGGACTTGGTACGATTGCACTGGTTATTGCAGAATATACATCAGTGTTTAGCTTCCTTGGCCAACCATTCATTCCACTGCTTGAGCTACTGCATATTCCTGAAGCGGCAGCAGCTTCGGAGACGATTGTGGTTGGCTTTGCCGACATGTTTATCCCAGCCATTCTCGCGGCATCAATTGACAACGAAATGACGCGTTTTGTTATCGCTGCAATGTCTGTTACCCAGTTGATCTACATGTCTGAAGTGGGCGCTCTACTATTAGGTAGCCGTATCCCGGTGAACATATTCGAGCTATTCGCCATCTTCATTTTGCGTACTTTAATTACGCTGCCAGTGATAGCAGGTGTTGCTCACCTAATCTTCTAAATCTATTTGATTATTTGATTGATTGTTAAAAAAGCTCCTTCGGGAGCTTTTTTGTTTCGACTATTTTCTACTTAGAACTCATCCTCGCATTCACATAACCAATTAAAATTCCCATACTGATAATGTCATAATATACTTAATGACATATTTCATAATAATTTTACGCAAGGAGTGTTTATGAGATGGCTTGCGGCATTGGTTTCTCTGTTTTTAGCCTGCCAGACGATAGCTTCTCAGCTTATTATTCGCAACGGAGAACAGCCGATCATCGAAATGTCACATCACGATATTACGACCAAACTATCCGAAACCTCCTTCACTACAGACCTTCCTTGGTACCCAGATAAGAACAAATACACAGGATTCAAGGTCTCCGAGTTATTGGAACATCTTAATATCGACGATGCTTTTGCGCTGACATTTGTCGCACTTAATGACTATGCAGCAAGCTCGCGAATGGAAGATATTTTGAAATACCAACCTATCATTGCTTACAAAATGAACGACAAAAAAATGAAGGTACGAAATAAAGGGCCTTATTGGCTGGTCTATAACTTAGATAAGAATGCTGACATTGATAACGCTTCCTACCATGCACAGATGGTGTGGCAAATCGACGAGATCATAGTTCACAGAAATACAGATGAGAAATAAAGACACAGATCAATTACCTCAATTACTTAAAAGAGCAAAGTACTTACTGCTTTTAATTAGTGCACTATTGATAGTCGCAAACTTCTATTTTCTAAACGAAACTAGGGAACATGCGAAGTCATACAGTGAGCAACAGAATCAGGCCACTTGGTTTCTATTTCAATTGACCAAGGAGTTTTCTGAGCTCAATGCTACCCTGCCGTTCGTAGCCCTTGATGAAGCGTCTAAGCAAACCGCTCTGCTCAAATATGAGCTAACATGGAGCAGGTTTGATCTACTTATCTCAAGCCGAGAGTCTGACAACTTCATTGGGCTTCCCGGTGCCGAGACGTTTTTCCTCGCTCTCTTTGATAATTTTAAAGCCCTAGAACCCAAGCTAAACTCGGAAAGTCCACAAGTAATTGAAGAAGTCAGCCAAGAGTTTGAAGCGCTTTATCTGTCTATGATCAGCTATGTAAATGCCAACTTCAGAGTGCAAAGTCCGCTATACCAAAATCAAATGGACCAAGCTCGTGATCTATTCAACCTGCAACTCACCAGTTTATTGCTCCTCATTGTCGGCGTGCTGATTGTTACTTATATCTTCCAAAAAGAGTCTCTCTATCACCGTGAGCAATCACTGACCGATGCCTTAACAGAAATCCCCAATAGATTAGCCTTTATGGAACATTTAACCGACCTGGAGTCGCGCGGTAAAGTATTTTCATTAGTACTACTTGACCTTAACGGTTTTAAAAAGATTAACGATAACCACGGGCACCAGGCTGGAGACTCGGCGCTAAAAACCATTGCTCACAGATTGCGCAGACTAAGCATAAGTTACAAACTTTCCACGTTTCGAATTGGTGGTGATGAATTTGCATTAGTGGTTAGAGAAATCCAACAAGACGAGTTAAATGCAGCAATCACAGACATTGAGCACTGCTTTAGTCAATCAATGATAATAGAAGGGAATCAGGAAGTGTCACTATCGACCAGTATCGGCATATCACATTACCCCTCTGATTCGACCAAGCTCCATCACTTAATTTCTATTGCCGACCAAAATATGTATGAAATGAAGTTTGCCCAAAAGGAAAACAGCAATAACGTTATTCCACTTCAAAAGTAATACACTGACGCTTTAATAGAAGATTCAGATTTCTAGAATCTGATGATGAGACAGTCTCGTCACAAATCGAAATCACAACGCCAGAACACAAAAAAGCCCCTCTTATAGAGGGGCAAGGTTCCATCGCTTATAGTTATAATTTTGAGTGCCAGTAAACTATTAGCCGAAATCACCATTCACGTAACCACGGGTGCGATCGTCTTGTGGATTGCTAAAAATGACTTGAGTGTCGTTGTGTTCAACCAGTTCCCCCATTAAGAAGAAGGCAGTACGG
>NZ_JATABG010000107.1:0-10018 GCF_036533755.1 Vibrio sp. M260118
GTACCTCAACTACTTACGTGTGCGTGAGTGGCAAGATGTCTATTTCCAAGTGCATCAAGCGATGCGCGAAATGGACTTCAAACTCAATGATGAACCTGCGAGTTACCAAGGCGTGCACAGTGCCATTCTGGTTGGTCTACTTTCACACATTGGTATGAAAGACCAAGAGAAGAATGAGTACCAAGGTGCGCGTAATGCTCGTTTCCATATTTTCCCAGCGTCTGGTCTATTTAAGAAGCAACCTAAATGGATTATGTCAGCTGAATTGGTGGAAACGTCCAAACTTTGGGGACGCATCATCGCAAAAGTTCAACCTGAATGGATTGAGCCGCTTGCTAAACACCTAATCAAGCGCAGCTACAGTGAACCGCACTGGTCGAAGAAACGGGCGGCAGTGATGGCTCATGAGAAGGTCATGCTTTATGGCGTGCCTATTGTGCCTAAGCGTTTGGTTAACTATGGCAGTATTGACCCAACCGTGAGCCGCGAGATTTTTGTCCGCAGCGCCTTGGTTGAAGGAGAGTGGGAGACTAAGCACGCTTTCTTCAAACAAAACCGCAAGTTATTGCAGGAAGTTGAGGAGCTGGAGCACAAATCTCGCCGCCGTGACATTCTAGTGGATGACGACGAACTGTTTGACTTCTACGATCAACGTGTAGGAACGGAAGTTGTTTCTGGTAAACACTTTGATACTTGGTGGAAAAAAGCGGCAAAACAGAACTCAGAGCTACTTAACTTCGAGAAAGAGATGCTGTTTAAGGGGGATGCCAGTCATGTTACCGACTTGGATTACCCGAACTTCTGGCACCAGAATGGTTTGAAACTCAAGCTGAGCTATCAGTTCGAACCTGGCGAAGATAACGATGGTGTAACGGTCCATTTGCCATTGCCAATTCTTAATCAGGTTGAGCCTGGTGGTTTTGATTGGCAGATACCTGGTTTGCGCCATGAGTTAGTGGTTAGCCTGATTAAATCGTTACCAAAAACTGTGCGTAAGAATTTTGTACCAGCACCAAACTACGCCGATGCATTCTTAGCGCGTGCAACAGCGATGGAAGCCCCATTACTCGACTCGTTAGAGAAAGAGTTGCGCCGTATGACTGGTGTGGAAGTACTGCGTGAAGATTGGAATTTAGAACAGGTCCCTGAACACTTAAAGGTCACGTTCCGGGCTGTGGATCATCGAAACCGTAAGCTCAAAGAGAATCGCGACCTACATGAGCTTAAAGAGAGCCTCAAAGATAAGGTTCAAGAGACTTTATCTAAGGTGGCCGATGACGACATTGAACAGCAAGGCTTACATACTTGGAGTTTCGGTGAACTGCCAAAAGTGTATCAGCAGAAACGCGGAGGTTACGAAGTTAAAGCCTACCCAGCTATCGTAGATACTAAAGATAGTGTCGAGATTAAGCTTTACGAAACCGAGTATGAGCAAGTATCGGCAATGAAAGCAGGCCAACGGCGCTTAATTTTGCTCAATGTACCATCACCGATTAAGTATCTACACTCAAACTTGCCAAATAAGTCGAAGCTTGGCTTATATTTCAACCCATAAGGCAAGGTGTTAGATTTGATTGATGACTGCATTGCGTGTGGTGTTGATAAACTGATTGAAGAGAAGGGCGGTTTAGTGTGGAAACCAGAGCAGTTTGAACAGCTAAAAGAGCATGTTCGCGCTGAACTTGGTGACACTGTGGTTGAAATTGCTAAGCAAGTTGAGACGATTCTAACCACTGCATTCAACATCAATAAGAAACTAAAGGGTAAAATCGACTTTTCTATGGCGTTTGCGTTGTCGGATATCAAAGCGCAGATAGAAGGTTTGATTTTTAAAGGTTTTGCTACTGAGTGTGGTTGGAAGCGATTACCGAATATTCTGCGTTATATGAAAGCGATAGAGCGCCGAATGGAAAAGCTGCCGATTGATCCGAATAAAGACCGTTTGCACATGCTGAAGATTGAATCAGTCACTAATGATTACAAAGAGTTACTGAACAAAATTCCGAAAGGTGTCGCTGTGCCAGATAACGTAAAAGAAGTCCGTTGGATGATAGAAGAGCTCAGGGTGAGTTATTTCGCTCAGCAGCTTGGAACACCGTATCCGGTATCTGATAAACGTGTTAAGATGGCGATTGATGCATGCTAGGTATGCAAATTGCATGAATCAATGCACGGTTCAGATTTTTGACAATTGCGGCAGGGACTTGCCCCATCGAGTTCCAGCAGTATGAAACTAGAGAAGGTTTACTATGAAAAAAACACTAATAGCGCTAGCTCTGATCGGTGCATCAGCAACAGCCTCTGCCGATTCTTGGATCTACGGCGGAGCAAGTGTAGGTCAAGCTGATCTAGCAAACGACTCATCCACCTCATACAACATTCATGTTGGTACAGGTATTCTTCCTCTTATTGGACTTGAAGCGGGTTTCCAAAATTTTGGTGAGTTCGATAACATCACTTACGGTGACTACACTGGTAAACTCGAAGGTGACGGTGTTTACTTTGCGGCAAAGCCAAGTATCGATTTCGGTCCTCTACATGTCTATGCGAAAGCAGGCCTGCATTCTTACGAGCTAACTGGCACGGGTTTTAAAGAAGACGAAATCGACATGATGTATGGTGTGGGTGCTGAGTACTTCGTGGCAGGACCTATTTCATTTGGTGCGAGTTACAGCGTATTTAATATGAAAGAGAAAGATGTGAAAAATCTGTCACTTAATGCGACTTTCCACTTCTTTTAAAACAGAGCACTCTTCATTGCTAAAAGCCTGGCTTCGGTCAGGCTTTTTCTTTTTTGGGCACGTTCAGACTTGCTATTGAAACGGCTTGGCCCCATACCAATGGGTATAGCCCTGCGCGACAAAGTGAGTAATGCGTGACGACACAATCGACCAATGCCCAGAATATAGCCCCAATCACAGATAATTCAGAGGTTAAGAAAAAGAACCTTGGCATATTGCTCGGACTGCTGCGCTTTATAAAACCGTATCGACTCAAAGTTGCGGCTGCTCTTATGGCGCTGATTTTTACCGCTGCTTTAACCTTGTCGGTTGGGCAGGGGGTGAGAGTCTTAATTGATCAAGGCTTTGCCCAGCAATCGGTGCAGCAGTTGAGCAGCGCGATCGCCTTTATTCTAGTCATCACATTATTGATCTCTATCGGCACCTTCTTTCGTTTTTATTTGGTCTCTTCGGTTGGTGAGCGTGTTAGCGCCGACATTCGACTGGCGGTGTTTAATCATGTTATTACCCTCCATCCGAGCTATTTCGAGACTAACGGTAGTGGCGATATCATGTCGCGCATCACTACAGACACTACCTTGCTGCAGAGTATCATCGGCTCTTCCTTCTCTATGGCGATGCGTAGTGCATTGATGTGTATTGGCGCGATCATCATGCTGTTTGCGACCAATATTAAACTGACACTCATTGTATTAGCGTGCGTTCCTTTTATCTTGGTGCCGATCCTGTTTTATGGCCGCCGAGTCCGCGCGCTATCTCGTGAAAGCCAAGACTCAATGGCAGATGTTGGTAGCTATGCAGGTGAAGCCATTGAGCATATTAAAACGGTACAAAGCTATAGTCGTGAAGCTCAAGAGCAACATTTCTTCTCCAATGAAGTAGAGCGAGCATTTGAAATTGGCCGTAAGCGAGTACTGCAAAGAGCGATACTGATTTCCGGTGTCATCGTGATCGTGTTTAGCGCAATTTCAGGAATGCTTTGGGTTGGTGGCAGTGATGTAATTAACGGTGTGATGTCGGCTGGGGATTTAGCTGCTTTCGTCTTCTATGCGATTATGGTTGCTTCAGCGCTGGCGACAATCTCTGAAGTGATGGGTGAACTGCAGCGTGCTGCGGGAGCGACAGAACGCTTGATTGAAATCCTTCAAGTAGAGAGTCATATCAAAGCGCCAAACAACACGAATGTAGAGTCAAACGACATCAAGGCCGAGGTGGCGTTCAATGACGTTTCATTTTACTACCCTTCGCGCCCCGATCAGCCAGCAGTGCAGAACCTAGATTTGGTTGCTGAAGAAGGAAAAATCCTCGCTCTAGTTGGCCCGTCTGGCGCCGGTAAAACCACTCTATTTGAACTATTGCAACGTTTTTACGATCCTCAGCAAGGAACCGTGTCACTGGGTGGCGTGGACGTGCGTGATTTTGAGCCGCAGAATCTAAGAAACCAAATGGCGCTTGTGCCTCAGCAACCTGCGTTGTTTAGCAATGATGTGTTCCACAATATTCGTTATGGTAATCCTGAAGCGACAGACGAGCAGGTGATAGAGGCTGCGAAAAAAGCTCATGCTCATGACTTTATCGTTAACCTGCCGGAAGGGTATAACAGCTTTTTAGGTGAGCGCGGTGTGCGTTTGTCTGGTGGTCAGAGACAGAGAATTGCCATTGCCAGAGCGATATTAAAAGATCCCAATATCTTGCTGCTCGACGAGGCAACGAGTGCGTTAGACAGTGAAAGTGAACATCACGTTCAACAAGCACTAGAAGAGCTGATGAGAGGTCGAACCACGATTATCATCGCGCATAGGCTATCGACCATTAAACATGCAGATAAAATCGCTGTACTGGACCATGGTAGGCTGGTGGATGTCGGCAATCATCAGTCCCTGCTTGAGAGTTGTGAGCTGTACCAACGACTGGTAGAGCTTCAGTTTAAATCTATGTAAGCGAATATAGCAAAACAAAAAAGCCACTCAATAGAGTGGCTTTATGCTAACTGTTTGAAGAGATTAAGCTTCTTGCTTCTTTAGTTCAGCTTCAACGGCTTCTTCTTCAACGAGCGCATCAACAATCACAGCACAAGCTGCATCGCCTGTGATGTTCAGTGCGGTACGAATCATGTCGAAGATACGGTCAAGAGCGAACAGCAGTGGCAGACCTTCGATTGGAATACCTGCAGCAAGTAAAACCGCAACGACTAGGAAAGATGGGCCAGGTACACCTGCTTGACCAACCGCACCTAGCGTAGAGGTTACGATGATTGCGATGTAAGCGCCCATGCCTAGGTCGATGTTGAACAGCTGTGCAAAGAAGATAGCTACTAAACCGTAGTAAATCGCGTTACCAGACATGTTGATTGTTGCACCTAGAGGTAGAACAAATGATGCGGTAGAGTTCTTAACACCTAACTCGTGCTCAACTGTGTCCATAGTGACAGGTAGTGTTGCCATAGAAGAGGCTGTAGATAGAGCAACCGCTTGAGGCTTCTTCATTGCTGTTAGGAATTTCTTCGCTGATGTCTTAGTGAAGACGTGTACCATCGCTGGGTATACGATGAAACCGAAGATAAGAATTGCAGCAACGTAAACAACGAATAGCTTGAACACCACCATTAGCGCGCCAAAGCCGAATGTACCTACCGCTTCTGCCATAAGGCCAAATACACCGATAGGCGCGATGATCATTACCTTGTTGATCATCCATACCATAGCGTCAACGATGCAGTTTACGCCGTTCATAATAGGTTCACGGCGCTCTTTGTCTTGCTTAGAAATCGCAATACCGAAGAACAGACAGAACACTAGGATTTGTAGGATGTTAGCTTCGTTTAGTGACTGGAAAACGTTGGTTGGGATCATACCAGTAATGGTCGCCCAGAAAGTAGGTAGTTCACCTTTAGAAGCGTACTCTGCTGAGAACATGCCCTCTACGCCGGAAACGTCGATGCCAAGACCAGGCTTGAATACTTCACCCATAAATAGCGCAAGTGCTACTGCTAGCGCAGACGTTAGGCCGAAGTAACCCAATGTTGTTAGACCCACTTTGCCAGCAGACTGGCTGTTACCCAGGCCAGCAGCACCAGAAATCAGTGCAACGGCAACGAGAGGGATTACTAACATCTTGATTAAGTTAATAAAGATCGCACCCAGTGGAGCGAACATTGTCGCTTGGTTGCCCATCATGGCACCAACGGCAGTACCAAGGATCATAGCAATGACGACTTGCACGCCGATGTTGCTTAGTAAATTCTTTTGTTTTAACACTTCCATAACCTCTGTGCTAATTAATCTTAAAATCCTAGAACTAAAAACCAATGCCCTGCATATGATTGGTCTATAATTCTGTCTCGTTTTGTACACGTAAATTTTACATTTGGCAATACGAGTTAGGCACAAGAGGCGAGCTTATTCGCGTTTTTATTGATGGGTGGTAATTTTTTGTGCGATGGAAAACGTTTGCTATTGGTTTGGCTAATGCGATTTATATAAACAATCAGCCTGAGTGCGGTTTTTCTCGAGGGTCAAAAGTGAGGAACGATGTTAAAAAAAAGATCAGGTTCTTATGAGTGATAAGCGCCTGATCTCATAGAAGTCTACATGGCTAACACGTTACTTTTGTGTAGCCGCTTTCATTGAAGATACAAAATCTGCTAGCTGTTTTAACATCTCGCTCGGGTTTTCGATATTGTTTTCAATGAGTTTAACGACTGCGGAGCCTGAAATTGCACCCGCTGCCCCTGATGCTAAAGCTTGTTTTACTTGCTCTGGTTGCGAAATACCAAAACCTAGTAGTGCTGGTGGCGCATCAAACTGGTTAAGTTTGCTAAGCATGTCACCTACCGGCATATTGGCTTTGGTTTCCGCACCGGTTACGCCTGCACGAGAAAGCAGGTAAGTGTAACCCCCACCAAGCTGAGAAACTTGTTCTAACGTCTCGTCACTGGCTGTTGGTGGCGCAATAAAGATCGGGTGAATACCGTGCTTTTCAGCCGCAGCAACAAAATCAGCACTTTCGTTGGTTGGTACATCAGCGATTAATACTGAATCGATACCTGCTTTAGCACAGCGCTCATAGAAGTTTTCAATACCACGTGAGTAAACCAAGTTAGCGTACATAAGCAGACCAATTGGTAGCTCTGGGTACTTAGCGCGAATTTTACCAATCTGCTCAAAACAGATATCTGGAGTAGCGCCAGAATCAAGGGCACGAATGTTGGCACCTTGGATAGTTGGGCCATCTGCTAGTGGATCAGAAAACGGAATGCCTAGCTCTAGCGCATCTGCACCTGACTCAACTAAGGTTTCCATGATTTTGTATGACTGCTCTGGGTTAGGGTCGCAAACAGTGACAAAAGGGACAAATGCGCCTTGGTTTTTCTCGTTCAGGCGCTCAAACATCTTCGCATAACGGCTCATTAGATCACTCCTTTTTCTTCTAAGATGGCGTGTACGGTGAAGATGTCTTTGTCACCACGACCAGATAGGTTTACTACCAATAGTTGTTCTTTTTCTGGGTTCTCACGCGCCATACGTAGAGCATGAGCAAGCGCGTGAGAGGATTCTAGAGCTGGAATAATACCTTCGCTGCGCGCGAGTTCTTGGAAAGCATCTAGAGCTTCGTCATCAGTTACATTGTCGTACTCAGCACGGCCAATCGCATTTAGGTGGGCGTGTTGTGGACCAACAGAAGGGAAGTCTAGGCCCGCTGATACTGAGTATGACTCTTCAACTTGACCATTTGGATCTTGCATCAAGGGTGCTTTCATACCGAAGAAGATACCAGTTTTTCCGTGTTTAAGCGGCGCGCCATGTTGGTCGGTATCAATACCTTTACCTGCTGGCTCGACACCGATTAGGCGTACAGACTCTTCTTCGATGAAGTCTGCAAACATACCAATAGCGTTTGAGCCACCGCCGACACAGGCGATAACCGCATCAGGAAGGCGACCTTCTCGGGCAAGAATCTGATTCTTAGTCTCTTCACCAATCATGCGCTGGAAATCACGAACAATGGTTGGGAACGGGTGAGGGCCTGCTGCAGTACCAAGTAGGTAGTGCGCCTCTTCGTAGCTCGCCGACCAGTCACGTAGCGCTTCGTTACAAGCGTCTTTCAGTGTGGCTGAACCAGAATGGACAGGGATCACTTCAGCACCCATTAGCTTCATGCGGAACACGTTTGGACTTTGACGTTCAACGTCTTTTGCACCCATATATACGCGACATTTAAGGCCCAATAGAGCACAAGCAAGCGCAGTTGCAACGCCATGCTGACCTGCGCCTGTTTCAGCGATGATCTCGTTTTTGCCCATACGCTTCGCAAGCAGCGCCTGACCAAGTACTTGGTTGGTTTTGTGTGCGCCACCGTGCAGTAGGTCTTCACGCTTAAGGTAAAGCTTGGTCTTAGTGCCTTTGGTTAGGTTACGAGTTAGCGTAAGAGCAGTCGGGCGACCCGCGTACTCTTGTAGCAGCGACATAAACTCACTGCGAAACTCTGGGTCTTGTTGTGCATCAATGAAAGCTTGTTCAAGCTGTTCAAGGGCAGGGACTAAAATCTGTGGTACGTACTGACCACCATATTCGCCGAAGTAGGCATCTAGCTTTGCCATGTTTAAATTCCTTTCACTTTTTAGCACGTAAGATACGCGCCGTTTAAATTCTTAATAGTCTCTGATTGCTGCGAATGCTTGCAGGAGCTTTTCGCCATCTTTCTTACCCGGTGAGAGTTCAACTCCCGAGTTGAGGTCTAATCCTAGACATCCTTGTGCCGCTGCTTTTTGTGCGTTAAATGGTGTGATCCCGCCTGCAAGCATGACTTTTGAAGGGTCACCGATGAGAGACCAATCGAATACTAAACCTGTACCACCCACTTGAGAGCCAACCTTGGTATCAAGCAGATGACGATTAACGTTGTGCTCAATTAACGCAGGTACGCTCTCGCTGACTCCATACGCTTTCCAGATCTCAACACCGCAAGGTAGCGCAGCTCTCAGAGCATCAACAAATTCTTGGTCTTCGCTGCCGTGGAGCTGAACCGCAGCGAGGCCAAGTTCTTTCACGGTTTCGATGATTTGTGCGCTGTCGTGATTTTGGAATACGCCGACATATTTAAGTGGTGCGCCACTCATGGTGAGGCGCGCCGATTCCAGAGATACAAAGCGTTGAGATTGCTCGACAAAAATCAATCCGCCGAAAATAGCGCCGGCTTGATAAGCTTTGGCGGCATCATCTGGGTGGGTTAAACCACACACTTTGTTTTCACCTAGAGTGACTTTGCGAACCGCAAGTTCAAGGTTCTCTTCAGCCATTAGTGAGCTGCCAATTAGGAAGCCATCAGCGAAATCTGCCAGGTCTCGTACTTGTTGGTGAGTGTAGATTCCAGACTCAGAAATCACCGTCGCCTCTGGCGCAAGATCGCGAATGGTTGGTGCTAACTCTTTAGTTCGGTTAAGGTCAGTGGATAGGTCACGCAAGTTACGGTTGTTGATACCAATGACTTTGGCGCCGAGGTTAACCGCTCGGTGCAGCTCTTGCTCGTTACTCACTTCGGTCAGTACGCCCATATCGAGCGAATGCGCGACATCAGCCAACTCGCGATACTCTTCGTCGTTAAGCACAGAAAGCATCAGCAAGATCGCATCAGCGCTGTAGTGACGTGCTAAGTAAACCTGATAAACGTCGACCATAAAGTCCTTACACAAAATAGGTTGCTTGGCTTGCGCTCTTACCTGAGGTAAGAAATCAAAACTGCCTTGGAAGTACTTCTCGTCGGTCAGCACTGAAATGGCATTGGCGTGCTTGTTGTATACCGAGGCAATGTAATCAAGGTCGAAGTCATCACGGATTAAGCCTTTAGATGGAGACGCTTTCTTACACTCAGTAATAAATACCGTCTTGTCTTGCTTTAGCGCGCTGTAGAAACTGCGATCAGATGGTGCTAGCTCAGCCTTAAATGTCTCTAATGGCTGTGACTCTTTACGCTCTGCTACCCACTGGTATTTGTCTCGAACAATCTTAGCCAGTACTTCTGCCATCTCTGCCTCTTTGACAGAAACGTGTTCGGATAATTTCTCTTTTACCTGAGTCATTTTCGTTACCTTGTTGTTCGACACGTTATGCATGAGCCGCTAGCTTCTGCACTAACTCGTAAGCCTTGCCAGAGTTCATAGCATCAAGCGCTTGTTGAGCATTCGCTTTTAGATCTTCATGACCAAATAGACGCATCAGCAGAGCGACGTTGGCTGCCACTGCACCCGTTTGAGCTTCTGTCCCTTTGCCGGTTAGGAT
>NZ_JATABG010000108.1:0-9874 GCF_036533755.1 Vibrio sp. M260118
AACGTTATCTAGCCCAAGTTTTTGTCGTTTTGGGTTTGTTGGTTAGCCTACCCGCTTTAGCCGAAGAGGAAGGAGCTCCTAAGTTAGCTTACTTCACCTTAGAGCCGGATCTCACTACCAACTTTTATACTAAAGGCAACAAACTCGGCTACATCCAAGTTCGTATCGACATCATGGTTGCCAGTGAAACTGATCTCAAAGTTGTTGAGCTACATCAGCCTTTGATACGTGATGCGGTAATTGAACTGCTTGGTAAGCAGTCGGAAGACACCATTACTTCCTTAGCGGGACGCGAAGACCTACGTAAAACGCTAGTTGAGCAACTCAATGCCACTTTGCTACCTGAGACAGGAAAAACCATTATTGCTGACTTACTGTTTACTAAGTATTTGTACCAGTAACTCAAGGTAAAATGACAAACGGCGCTCTATGCGCCGTTTTTTTATGCCTGTGATGACTGCTTAGTTCGACTTGCATCGAGCAATCCAAGCGCGACTCCAGATAACAAACCAGCTAAATGGGCAGTATTGGCAATCGCCATGTAAGGTTGAACAAAGCCAAGCACCAGCCAAACAAGCATAAAACCAATAATAGGTTTAGGCATACTTAGGCCAAGTTGCGGCGCTTTATAGCCTAGCATCCATATGTAGCCAACAAGCGCATAAACCACTCCAGACAAACCACCGAAGTTGGCCCCTTCAACCCAGTACTGCCCAGCCCCGGACAGCGCCGCTGAAACCACAAAGATCTGCAGCAACTTTCCTGAGCCTAGTCGCTGCTCAACATCACCACCAAGTTGCCACCACCAGAGTAAGTTAAAGGCAATGTGCATTACCGAAAAATGCAATACCGCATGACTTACCCAGCGCCATAACTGCCACTCTTGACCAGAGAATGCAGGGAAGTGAAGTAAAGCAAACACTCCTTGACCCGAACCAAACTGCTGCAAAGTAAAGATCACCAAACAGATCACCATCACCGATAGGGTCATAGGCCCCGCTTTCGCTTTGATCATCGCTAACATGCTCGGAGAGTGATACTTAAAGTGATTCTTACGACTTTCTGCCATGTCCCACGAAGCCGCCTGATACTTACTGGCATTTGGGTCGGCTAAAAACTGTTGCAGCTCAGACTCTACTTCTACTTGATACTGGCTATCTGTCAGCCACAGCGCAAACTGCCTCTCTCCCTCTGGCATCATCTGAATGTCGATTTGGCGTGAGGCCATATAGTCGATAAAAGCTTGCG
This sequence comes from Vibrio sp. M260118, assembly GCF_036533755.1. Lineage (NCBI taxonomy): Bacteria > Pseudomonadati > Pseudomonadota > Gammaproteobacteria > Vibrionales > Vibrionaceae > Vibrio > Vibrio sp. M260118. The sequence goes on from NZ_JATABG010000108.1 coordinate 1,249, forward strand.
CCATACGAGGATTATTAAGAGAGACAAGTCGATGCATAGAACTAACCTAAATTGGATTGTGTCGGAAGTGCGGCTCTTTGCCATGCTTCAAAGCCACCATCTACACTATACACCTGCTCAAAGCCTTGGTTAACCAAATACTGCGCCGCACCTTGGCTGCTCACACCGTGATAACACATCACCAAGACCGGTTGGTCAAATTCGACATCATCCATAAAGGCAACAATCGTATCGTTGGTTAAGTGAAACGCTCCCTTCGCGTGAGCGACTGCAAAGGATTGAGGGTCACGAATATCGACCATACGCGCTTCTCCTTGCTCTAAAAGGCGTTGCGCGCCACCCACATCAATATGCTTAAACTGATCCATTAACTTTCTCTTTTATATCTTATATGTCTAACGCCATTGTAACCTATCCAGTGGCTAACAAGTACACGAGGTCAGTAAGGTTATCCACCAGCGATCATAAATGCATCAACTGTGGATAAAACTGTGGATTGCGTTGATAAAGTATTTTGGATTAGATTGATCCACAATATATAGTGATGATCATTATTTAATTGTGTGTAAAACAGAAACTATCCCCATCGCATTAGAGGGTGAAATGCCTTTATTCACCCCGCTTTCTGACAGATAGCAAAGAAATTTACCACAGAGTTACCCACAGGCTAGAGTAATTAAAATCGATCCAAAATTGTTTCACCAACTTGCTAGATGATCGGCAATAAAAAAGCCGAGATCGTTAGATCTCGGCTTCGATATTGTCTGTCGCTTAATTGGTATTAAAACTCACCAACCGCAGCTTTCAATTTTTTCATCGCGTTCTTTTCAAGCTGACGAATTCGTTCAGCCGATACGCTGTAAGTTTCCGCTAGCTCTTGCAGCGTAGACTTGTTGTCGTCTAACCAACGAGAGCGAACAATGTGTTGACTGCGCTCGTCTAAGCTCTTAAGCGCTAAGCTCAAACGATTGTTAGTGTGCGCTTCCCAGTTTGCTGCTTCTACACTGTCGGCAACATCAGAAGACTTATCTTCTAAATACACCATAGGCGCAGTGTAAGATGAACCTGAATCATCATCGTCGCTTGGCATTTCAAACGTTGCGTCTTGAGCCGCTAATCGAGACTCCATTTCGCGCACTTCTGAAGGCTCAACACCTAACTCACGAGCAACCATTTCAACTTCGCCATTGTTAAACCAACCTAAACGCTTTTTAGATTTACGTAGGTTGAAGAACAACTTACGTTGCGCTTTAGTGGTCGCGATTTTCACGATACGCCAGTTACGTAGCACGTACTCATGAATTTCAGCTTTGATCCAGTGAACAGCAAAAGAAACCAGACGAACACCCACTTCTGGGTTAAAGCGTTTTACCGCTTTCATTAGGCCAATATTGCCTTCTTGAACTAGGTCAGCCATAGGTAGGCCGTAACCTGAATAACCGCGAGCAACGTGGACAACAAAACGAAGGTGCGAAAGGATTAAGCCTTTTGCTGCCTCAATTTCACCGTCGTAATGCAGACGTTCTGCAAGTTCACGCTCCTCTTCAGGAGTTAGCATTGGATAGCTGTTCACTGAGCGAATATAGCTATCTAAGCTATCTTGGGTCACTACAGCCATTGGGTATGCTTGGTTACTCATTCAAGTCCTCATCAGTCTCTGATTAAGAGTATGTTTTTAACCCATCAATCTTGAACCTAAAATGAACAGGTTTCAAGCAGGGGAAGGTTATTATGCATAAACAAATCATCTATACAAGAGAAGAAGTATACGGTAGCGTCTACTTTTTTCAATAGTATGACAACAGCAAAATAATCCAGTTCAATTAAACAGGCTCGATCTCTTTAAGATGTCTTTGCGCTGATACTTTGGCAGCTAAACAGCCAAGGAAGGTTCCTAGCATCACCAATAGCAAAGATTCGTCCCAGCTTAAGCCAACCAAGCGGAAGTGGCTGTCATACAAAAGCGCCAACTGCTCAACGCTACTGTTGAGCAAAATTGTGATAACTGCAGTTAATACCCACGCAGTAACCGCACCTAACAGACCAAACCACATTCCTGAATAGAGATAAGGTCGAAGAATATAGCTGTTAGTTGCCCCAATCAGCTTCATGGTTTGGATCTCTTCTTTATTGGCGAGCACATTAAACCTCAATGTATTGCCAACAATTAAAAACACAGCTCCGAGCATCAATACCGACAGAGTCACGACAATACCGCCAACGAGGTTTTTGATCGCATCTAAACGAGTCAACCAATCTTCATCCAAGCGAACATCCGATATACCCTCTTCTTGGGCAATACGCTGAGCAAGGCGCTTTATAGCCGCTTTGTCATCTTTGCTCGGAGTAATGACTAACACGCCAGGCAGCGCATAGTCATCTAGTAGGCTAATGGCTTGCTCAAAACCTGAGTACTGGCTGAGATCTTCTAATCCCTGCTGCGGTGAGATGTACTCAACCTCTGCCACATCTGGTGAGGTTTCTAACTCATCTTTCAACACCATGATTCGTGCTTCAGGTGTTTGGTCTTTTACATATACGCTGACTTGTGCCGGACTAGTCACATTAGTTGAAGCGACAGAGATGTTCTTACCTAGTAAATAAAGTGCAGATGGCATTGCTAGCGCCATTGAAATAACCGTCAGAGTAAGAATGTTGCCTAGTGGTCGCTGCCAAAACTCGCTCAACGATGCCTTAGCTTGCTTAAAGTGGACGGCAAAAAAGCTGTCTTTCTTTACTCGGTTTTTACTGCGAGACGCATTAACGCTCTTATTACGCTTATTCACGCCCATAATCTTCAACCTCGCTCAAAAAGCCTTGATTCAACTCTAGGTGACGATACTGTGGACGCGTGCTTACTAACCCTGTGTCGTGGGTTGCTAAAAGAATGGTAACCCCTGCGCGATTGAACTCTTCAAAGAGTTTCAACACTCGGTTAGACAGCTCAGGGTCTAAGTTACCCGTAGGCTCATCCGCCAGCAGTAGTGTTGGCCTGTTAACCACAGCACGTGCGATACCAACCCGCTGCTGCTCACCACCGGATAGTTGACTAGGTAAGCATTTCGCCTTGTCGAGCAGTTCGGTTTTATCCAAGGCTGCAGATACTCGGCGTTTGATTTCATTCTCTGAGATAGACTCGATACGCATAGGCAAAGCGACGTTATCGAATACACTTCTATCCATTAACAAGCGATGGTCTTGAAAGACAATGCCAATATTGCGGCGTAGGAATGGAATGTCCTTGTTAGGAATTCGAGTAATATCATGATCATTAAAACTGATCTTGCCATCAGTTGGGCGCTCAATAGCACAAATCAATTTAAGCAGTGTGCTTTTACCTGCGCCAGAGTGCCCGCCAAGAAAGGCCATTTCACCACGACGAAGATGAAAATCGACCTTCTGTAAAGCTTGTCGACCACCGCGATAAGCTTTACTTACTTGCTGAAATTTTATCACCCGAAATCCCTCTTACGAACTTCTAAACAGTATGCATACATCAATAATTTGAAGCAATACAAGCACTTCAAATATGACGGGATTAATCTTCGCGACTAAACAACGCGTCAATGAACTCTTGAGTCTCAAATGGACGCAGGTCATCAATACCCTCGCCCACACCGATGTAGCGAATTGGGATTTGGAACTGATCAGCCAGCGCAAAGATCACGCCGCCTTTGGCCGTGCCGTCAAGTTTTGTCAGAGTGATACCGGTCAGAGGAGCTACATCGCTAAACAGCTTAGCTTGGCTAATTGCATTTTGGCCTGTGCCCGCATCCAACGTCAGCATGATCTCATGTGGCGCTGAATCATCGACCTTCTTCATCACGCGAACAATTTTGCGCAGCTCTTCCATAAGGTTAGCTTTATTCTGTAGGCGACCTGCGGTATCGGCAATCACCACATCAACACCTTTGGCTTTTGCTGATTCAATAGCATCATAGATAACTGAAGCACTGTCAGCGCCTGTGTGCTGAGCGATGACAGGTACGTTATTACGCTCACCCCATACTTGTAGCTGCTCAACCGCTGCCGCACGGAAAGTATCACCCGCAGCAAGCATGACTTTCTTACCTTCTGCTTGGAACTGCTTAGCGAGCTTACCTATAGTGGTGGTTTTACCGACACCATTTACACCAACCATCAAAATGACATAAGGCGTTTTGGTTGTATCAACCTCTAACGGTTTTTCAACGTTAGATAGGATTTCCGCCATCTCTTCTTTAAGCAAACCGTATAGGGCTTCGCCATCTTTTAGTTCTTGGCGAGATGCCTTTTCAGTTAGGTTGTCGATAATTTTTTGAGTGGTATCCATACCCACATCGGCGATCAGCAACTGCTCTTCAAGCTCTTCAAATAGCTCATCATCGATCTGCTTATCTTTGAACAGGCCAAAGAAGCCAGCACCGATATTAGCTTTAGTTCGGGCTAAACTGCGCTTCAAGCGCGCAAAGAAACTCTCGGTCGGCTTTTCTTGCTCAACGGCACGAGGTTCAACAGGCTGTTCAACTTCCTCGATCGCCTCTTCTGCTTCTGCTTCTGCTTCTGCTTCTGCTTCTGCTAGTTCAGTGTTGGCTTGCTGTTCTTGCTCGTCAACAACTTGCGTATCTTCAACTGACTCTTCGGTTAAATTTTGTTGTTCTTCAGCGGGTTGCTTAGTCTGCTCTTCATCGCCAAAACCAAGCCAAGAGAGTAATCCGCGCTTCTTTTTTTCCGTCATCTGGGGCTATCCTAGATCGTCTTGTTTAACTCAGACTCTTTTCCACTGTTGGAAAAGAAAACGACAACACAGTGAAAAGTTTTCACTACCTATTCGATGGTATACACTTTGTCATCAACAAATTTGGGCTGTATGTTAGTGCTCACAGCAGAGCGACTGGCTATAGTATCACTTTATTAGCGGTCAAAAAATCTATGGTAAGACGTCGCCAGCAAAACACATCACAAAAAAAGCCTTCCACGGGCTTTGTTCGTATTATTAGCGGTTTATGGAGAGGGCGTAAACTCCCTGTTCATGATGCCGAAGGGCTAAGACCTACGACCGATCGCGTCAAAGAGACCCTATTTAACTGGATTGCGCAAGACGTACCGAGGGCAAAGTGCCTCGACCTGTTCGCAGGCTCTGGCGGGCTAGGATTTGAAGCGGCATCACGTCAAGCAGAGATGGTGACCTTGGTTGAACTAAACCCAAACGCTTTTAATCAAATAAAAAAGAACATTAGTACTTTGAATGCCGACAACCTACAGGTACATAACACGGATGCGCTAAGCTTTCTTAAACAGCAAGGTACACCACACCATGTAGTGTTTATTGACCCTCCATTTCGTAAAGGCTTACTCGATGAAACCATCGAACTACTAGAAACGAATGGCTGGCTCGCGAAAGAAGCGATGATCTACGTGGAAACAGAAAAAGAACTCAACCTTGACTGCATTCCACCACATTGGCACTTACATCGAGAGAAGAGTGCTGGTCAGGTCAGCTACCGTTTGTTTGAGAGACAACCAAACTAATAAGGAAATAATAATGAAAGCACTGATTATGTTAGCCAAAGCCGCGATTGGTTTTGTTTGGTTTATTCTTATCCTCAACTTTTTTGTCCCATTCCCAGGCAAAGCGGCAATTGCCCTATACATCATGGCGGGCTTTTTGCTCTTTATGCATGGCATTCAGATGATGATTTTTATCGGCGCTTTTGGCGACAAAGTAAAAATGAGCAGTTGGGAGAAGTGGTCTATTTTGATCTTTGGTATTTTCGCTCTGCTCGACATACGTCGTAAGTACATGAGCTAAATAAAAACGCCGCTGTTATTAGCGGCGTTTTCTATTGTACTTATCCTAGATAGCTCTTCATTCCATCCAAGAACATCTGCGTCGAAATCATAATTAGCAATAAGCCCATCAAACGCTCAACAGCTTTCAGGCCTCGCTCGCCTAACACTCGGTGGAAGAAGTTGTAGAACATCAAGATAATAAAACTCGCGCCCCAAGCTAACATTACCGACGCTGACAACTCCAATAAGTTATCAGGGTGCTGACTAGAAAGAAGTAGCAAGGCTGCTAACACCGAAGGCCCTGCAATCATCGGGATTGCCATCGGCACAATAAACGGCTCTTCACCAGCGGCAAGCCCAGTAATACTGCCACCGCTTGGGAATATCATCTTAATCGCGATAATAAATAAGATGATACCGCCAGAAATGCTCAATGTTTCTGGCTGGACGTGTAAGAAGTCCAAAATGCTCTTACCCGCGAACAGGAACAGCATCAGAATGCCTAATGCAAAGAATAGTTCGCGGATGAGAACCTTACGCCTACGCTTAGGATCAAGGTGCTTTAGGATAGAGAGGATAATTGGCAGGTTTCCAAGCGGATCCATAATCAGGAACAGCATGGTCGCAGCGGAAAATATGTCCATAAGAGCCTCCAAAAAAAGTGTGATCTAGCTAAGCGTTAAAAATCCGGCGAAGTATAACAATCTCATTCAATGATTTGGAAGCATTGGCAAACATTATCTGCCAAATAAATTCGAGATGAAGCTCAGCGACTTAGTGGCCGCACACTCGCTCTGCATTAACCTGCCATACACCATCCTTTACAATGACCTTTTCACGCTCAATAAAGAACTCAAGTAAGGTTTCAAGAGTAAAGCCATTACATTTACAGGTACGAAAACGCGCCTGCTCACCAAACAGTTCGTTCACCGCCGACTCTAATTCAGGTTTAGTCATCGGGCGTTCTCTTAGCAAGTTTAGAACTTTGTGGGCGTGTGTTTCAGTTGTCATGAGCATTCCTCAGAGTGGTTTTTCTGCAAGGATACTCGTAATAGGCAAAGATTCTTTGATTTTAGATAATCAGCGAAGCTGTAATCAAACAATGTGCTAGAAGGTAACTACCTGAGATCAGATAACGGCCTTTATAGATAGGATGTCTGTAGTCGTGAATAGCCAGTAAAACCGCCGAGAGAGTTAGCGTTAAAGAGCCGATGAAACCAAGCGCACTGGCGCTACCGGATTCCGTTAACCAAACTTCACCCGCAGCCCAATTAAGTTGCAGCAACACGACTCCCATCATGACAACGGGAAATATCAGACGATCGATTTTGGGTAAGAGTAAGAAAAAGCTCACAACGCCAATGCCGAGCAGCATAGCAGGTAGCCACCAAACCATATCACCAGACAGCTTAGACCAAAACGATGCGCTATAGCATAACTGGGCAATAACAAAGCCAGCAAAGCTCAGTTTTAAGTACTTTTTATAGATGTAGAGACTGTCAGCAACAATAGAAACAATAAGACCAAGTGAAACCCACCAAGCGCTAGCAACAGCAAGATCATTATGGCTCCATAGCATCACCAACAGCATCAGCAGCGACAGCGTTTTAAACATCGCCGCTTGCCTTATGTGATTACTTTCATTCGCGGAAATACTGATATACCCCGATAGGGCAACAGAAAGCCAGCTCCACATCCGAACACCTCTACAAAATTGAGCTGCTAGTGTAGGCAGAGCGTCTAAGATGTCTAGAGTAAAGCAGCAAAACTTGGATCTCGATAATATTAATCCGTGTTAATCATTGATTCCTCTACGGGGCATCACAGCCTGTTAGGTTAGCCTTGCTTTGACCAAAAAACATTTTTACACAATAACAGCGGCTAGCTATTACCAAAGCCAAGAAAAAACAACTTGATGGTTATTAATTTTTCACTTCCGCCACAAAATCAATTTAAAACAACAACCTACAAACCAATCAATAGCCTAGATCCGATTTTAATCTTAAATTATTGCTCTTAGAGTGACTAAATCAGCAAATCGTTAGCTAGTTTTCAAGGTCACGATCGTCAAAACAAAGTCATTAAACTGTAAATTGACATTCAGGCACAATCACAAGATCCAAACAGCCAAAAACAGCACTCTCAATAACAAAACAAGTTTTAAACAACTAAATTAACAAACAAAAACAACAGCTTATAAAAATACAAATGTGTTTAATGTCTACTTTTCCTACAAATCCCCAACCATCAAAAATTAAAATAATCACGACAAAAATGGCAAATATAGGCACTTAAAGTTATATTTTTAAAGCTTAGGCATTAAATTACTTGATCTAACCATCAAAACACTGCTATTCTTTTAGCCATACCGAATAACATCAATCTTAAGGAGCAGTGCCATGATTTCTTCTTCACAAAAACAAGGGCTTGTAATGATCGCAGTCGTCGTTGGTTTAATGACACTGCCGATGATGTACTAAGAAAATCAATTTAAATAAAAAGGGACGCAACTGCGTCCCTTTTTATTTTTTGGTGAACTATCACTCATTAATCAGTCAAAAAGCGACCTTCATAGCCGCCAAATAGCATTTGATAAAAGTGTCATTTTTACTGCTTAAGCTATAAATGCTTCGATAAAGTATCCCAATGCGCATAATAAAATAGTAATGCAGCCAGCGTGATAAGCGTCATCAAGGTAATAGCAGCTCTCCAGATAAAGCGACTACTTCTCGGAGTGAGCTCTTTTTCACACTCATCACATACGCTCAGAAAATTACGTCGGCTATCTAATTTAAAATCATCCTCATGAACCACCTTGTTACGGATGGTCGCGATATACCTCAGTTTATCAATC
>NZ_JATABG010000109.1:0-9786 GCF_036533755.1 Vibrio sp. M260118
GATCTGTCCGTGCAGGCCATCGTAGTGGCATATATGGCTTGTCATTCATCATCTATTCCCTAAGCCTTTGTCTCGTTTTAACCGGTGGTTTCGAAGGAACTGGTAGCTTTTGGGCTTATCCTCTTTCCGCCATTGGCATTTTTATCAATCCATTTCGGCGTGGGCTCATCTTCTCTATTTTGAATTTGTTGATGATGAGTTTAATACTGGGATTTAAGCTCCCACTGTATGGCTACTCTAGTGCAGAAGGCTTACGTTTGGTGCTCACCTTAGTTGCGCTCTCTGGGATGTGTCATATTGTTATCTATTTTCAATCGCGAATGGATGATTACATTCTTAAGATGGACCAAGAAGGCATTCAAGAGCTAGCCTATATGGATTCGTTAACCATGCTGGCTAACCGTTCCAGTTTTTTGTCAGTCCTTGCTCATGCAGGAATTGGCACACGGGCTAAACGCCGTGCAATCATCTACTTTGATCTTGATAATTTCAAAGCAGTGAATGATAAATATGGCCATGACGCAGGCGACCTTGTCTTGAGTGACTTCTCGCATGCGTTAAAAAGAACAGTTCAAGCTTCATTGGGTGAACGATTGCAAAAATACGATGTGGCTCGATTGGGCGGCGATGAGTTCGCTGTCTTCGTTCGGGACGTACAAAGTGATCAGGAAGTCATTGCTATAGGTAATCGAGCAATATAATTGTTTGAAGAGAGATTGCTCAGCTCACTTGAAGAGATCGATGTTAAAGTCAGTGTTAGTGTAGGCGTTGCGTTCCAAGCTGAGAATGTTGAGTTACGTGATAGTTTGAAAACTGCAGATAGAGCCATGTATCAGGCTAAACGAGCTGGGCGGGGCAGAGTTAGTGTCGTGCGATAATAACAACCAGAATAAATATCTGATCACCTATTTATCCAGATGGGCATAAAAAGAGCGGCTAAAATGCCGCTCAATTGTTATTAGTTGTGAGTATGGAACTGCTCACAAGCTAGCATGGTGTTTTCTATCAAGCTCGCGACAGTCATAGGGCCAACACCTCCCGGTACTGGCGTGATAAAACTTGCTCGTTCTTTGGCATTATCGTAGTCGACATCACCGACAAGTTTGCCTGACTCCAAACGGTTAATTCCCACATCAACGACCACTGCACCTTGCTTAATCCAGTTACCAGGAATGAAGTTAGGCTTACCGACCGCAACTACTACTAAATCTGCTTGGCGTACATGGCCTTCAAGGTCTTTAGTGAAGCGGTGACAGGTGGTTGTTGTACATCCTGCTAACAACAACTCGAGAGTCATTGGACGACCAACGATGTTTGAAGCGCCAACTACGACAGCGTGCATACCACGTAGATTTATATTGTAACGCTCTAATAGAGTAATGATGCCTTTTGGTGTGCATGAGCGAAGCTTTGGAATGCGCTGTGCTAAACGACCTACGTTGTATGGATGGAAGCCATCAACATCTTTCTCTGGGTGAATACGTTCGAGCACGTGTGTCGCGTCGATGCCAGCAGGAAGGGGTAATTGAACGAGAATACCGTCAATCTCTGTATCGGCGTTAAGCTCATCAATCAAAGCAAGTAGCTCAGTTTCAGTCGTTGTGGCAGGAAGGTCAAAAGACTTAGAGACAAAGCCAACTTCTTCACAGGCACGACGTTTACTGCCGACATAAACTTGGGACGCAGGATCTTCGCCAACAAGCACTACTGCAAGCCCAGGGGCACGTAAACCTGCCTCTTTGCGTGCCTTAACACGGGCTGCTACTTCCGAGCGGACAGTTTGGGAAATAAGGGTTCCATCGATATTTTGAGCAGTCATGACTTTCCTTTAATCAGAATGGCGAATAATTTTCAGCGCATTGTCGCAAATTATTAAGTTAACATCCACACGCAAACGTTTGCTTTGTGGTGTTTTTAATCACTGTTATTGATAGTGTGCCTTTTTTAATCATTCAGATCATAATGTTAAGAAAAGCGCTTGTGTTAAGAAATCTAACTCGTATAATTCTGTCCCTGTAGCGCGCCCTTAGCTCAGCTGGATAGAGCACGTCCCTTCTAAGGATGTGGTCGTAGGTTCGAATCCTACAGGGCGTGCCATTTATTCGATAAAAGCCCGTTAACTCAATGAGTTAACGGGCTTTTCGTTTTCTGGTGGTGCCACTGAAGTGATGTTTAGACTGGTTAAGTCACATAAATAGAAGTTATAAGTTCATAACTCTGGATAACTATGGCTCACTGATTTGGTGTAATTAAGGCTAGAGGAAAAGATCGTGATGACCAGCGAGTTTCCTTATGCTGATAACATTAAGCTTCCATCCAACCCTCTAATTTAGACTTACTGAACCGGGATTAGCCGCTTTTCGATATCATGAGACAATGCTTAGGGGGAGGGGCGCAGTTGAGCTATGCAATAGCCAAGTCAAGCGAGTGGTTCAAAGGCGCATACATACATCAGCGACCGCATCGCAGTATGGCAATACTATCTTATGCACAGTAAGATTGATTACTGTACTTACGCAAAGCTTTTCGGTAGCATGTCGTTCCTTTAACAAATCTCATTAGACTAGGCTAAAGCTTAGCACCGTACGCTCAGAGAACATGCGCAGTATCCATACTAAAATTAAACCTGAATTCGAGCCGCTATTAGCAGAGCTCGCTCTTCATGCTTTGCTGCATTTGCGCACCAATCACAATAGTACCGTTCTGAATCGTAAGTCACGCTCCCAAATCAATGACATTCTTTCCGCTTGGTTAAACAAAGCCGCTAACAGCAAAAAGTACAAACCGTTTAAAAAGAAAGTGAAGTCACTGGTGAGCCATGCGCGTACACAGCGCCTAGATATGGAGTCAATGCTAGTAAGCTTGCTCGCACCTGTTGAGGGAGATGAACTTCCGCACTTGGATAGTTTTCTTTTATTGGTCAACATGTTAGAAAAAGAGCTCAATACCACGGTTCTCGTTTCCAGCCCAGAGTCTGTTGATCTGCAGCACAACAGTAAAGGCTGCCTATTGTGCGTACTTTCGCCAGATCTAAATGCACATTTCAATAATCGCAATCGCCTTGTAGCCGATATTTCGATGCTGTTTCGCGGTACAGTCGGTGAAAAGCACGCCTTCCTGCGTACCATCTACTCCTCTTCATTGTTTGAACACAATGTCGAATTTGAAGATGGCGAGTTTGTCCGCATCACATTGTCACTTCGATAGCTAAATTAATACGCCAACCTGACAAGGTTGGCGTTTTTGTTGGGCTCCGACTAAGCAAGTTTAAATTTCTGCAGCTGCTCGTTCACATTGCTAAATTCTTGTTGGTAACTGGTGACGATACTGTTCATGTTGTTGGCCAGTTCCCCAGTGTTTTGGGCGATCTCACTCAGTACATCGATATCTTGATCAACAGCTTCACTCGCTTTGGATTGTTCGACGGTTGAATTGGCGATACTGGTAATGTGCTCATTCACTGTTTCGATCAGTACTTCCAACTGGCCGACGCTGTCGTTTACGTCAGAGACAGAACTGAATGTCGAGTCCGTTGCTTCTCGGCTTTTAGTCATGTTGCTTACGGCAGTTTGAGTATTGTTGGTTATATTGGAAAGTAGTTGAGATATGTGCTCTGTAGCGTCTTTACTTCGTTGAGCAAGATCACGAACTTCAGAAGATACAACCGCAAATCCACGCCCATGTTCACCTGCTCGAGCAGCTTCTATCGCCGCGTTAAGTGCTAACAAGTTGGTTTGTTCTGAAATACCATTGATGGTCTCGACGATTTTACTCACGCTTTGCGCATCTTGTTCTAGCTTGACCATGCATTCTTGTGTCTGTTCAATCTGATTAACCAGTGCTTTTACAATGGTGTAAGACTCTTGGCTCTGTTGTTGACAGGTCATGACCTTAGCAGTCATCTGTTCTGTTTCTTCGAGTGCGCGTTCAGTGGAAGCGGCAATCTCCAAACTTGACTGAGAGAGCTCAGTCATAGCGGCGGCGATGTTACCACATTTATCTGCCGTTGCTCGGCTGCTGTCACCAAGGTTGTCAGCGCCTTGCACAATTTGGTCTAGCCTGTGGAAGCTGTGGTCATTGCTTTGAGTTACTCTCATTAACAACTGCTTTATACTCTCAATGAGGCCATTAACGCTGACAGATACTTGTGATAGTTCATCTTTACCATCCGCGCGTAATATGACGCTGAGATCATTAGATTTCGACATGTTGGCGAGATCGGTGGTCAGTTCACCTACATAGGTTTTAATACTTGTAAGACATACGACTAGGCCGCCAATAAGAATGATACCGATACATGTACTCACGACAATCATCATGCTCAACTGCCATTTTTCAGAAGCTGCTTGTTGAGATACAACGTCTGTCATCTCATTAACTAATTGATTACGAATACCATTAACCAGTTTTATTCGGTCGGTTGCAGCACCAAACCAAATGAGAGCGGATGGCCCTTGAAGCGCATCCAAGCCCTCTTTCTGTGCCAGGTATTGCTGCTCGATGTCGACCACTTTTTTCCAAGTTTGGCTATTTTTGGCCTCGGTTAACTGCTGTTGGTATTGTGAAGGCATGGTGAGAGCCGCAACTCGTTCACTGTATTTACCTGACTTTAAGTAGTTCTCAATCGCGGTGTATTGACCAATGGACGAGGATTTTCTGGCAAATGCGCCATTGAGGGCTCCGCGAACTTGTCCGGCGCGCTCTTTAATGATCATCACCGCAGTTAGTGAGTTGCCCAATCTGATGATTTGGTCATTGTTTACCCCAGAGACGAGCAGCATGGCGTTATCAATAGCAAGTTGGTTGAGGTTGGAGTAGTAAGCAAAAGGGGAACGCTTCGGTGCTAATTGGTCGACTTGGTTTCTTATTTGGCCAATTTCACTTAACTGAGCAGTGATGTCGCGTTTGAGTTTGTTACTTATCTCCGGGGAAATGTACTGCGGCTGGAACTGATTAAAAGCAGCAATATGCTGATCGGCTTTCTGTCTTTGCTCTTTTAGCTTAGCAATCTGTTCGGGTGCGCCTTTACTGCCCAATACCCCAGCGGTGAGGCCGCGTTCAACTGCTAAGTTATGGGCAAGGTTGTCATAGAGTAGAGTGAGTTCGATCGTTTCTTTGTCTCTGTTGGCTTGATCGACAATGGCCATTTTTGTCCATGACAACTCCAGCGCGACCAAAAAGGCGATAAGCAGTGGGATGCCAGCGAGGGCCGTTAATATGTGGTGTAGTGAGAATTGTTTCATTATGGACCGCATATCGGCCTCCTGACTTTCATTTATAATTATGGTGATACGATCTCAGTTGATTATGACTAAGGGGCTGGTGTGCTTTATACCCCCGTAACATTTAGTGATAAAATGCTACTTCACAAATCCATCACAATCACTTCGCCTGTTCGTTTACCAAAAAGCGGTCGAACGCAACGCAGTTATAATCTGTGTTTTCTAATTAAGCCTGATAAGTATGCAGCAAGGCTAACATGCTCAACCTACCTCTTTGGTCTAATTGTAGATAATGTGCAGTGTTCGTGTGAGAACTTCGGAGTAAATGTGGATTTTGTACTAAGGCGTTTGATTCCTATCACATTCTACGAACGTATTAATGACTTGTAACAGGCTAGATCTGTTTAGGTGCGTGTGCTAGCTTCGAAGCGATACCTTTTGTTAATGGAATGTATATGTTATTCACTCAGCTATTTTCTCAGCGCTTTGCCTCTCTACCTCGAGCGTTTTATTCCTATGTGCTCCCGGAGCCACTGACAAATACCCACTGGGTGATTTGGAACTCGGATCTTGCTGAGCAGTTTAACTTACCCAATGGCGAACCTAGCGGAGAACTTAAGGCCTTGCTGGCCGGAGAATCAGTGCTTGATGAGATGACCCCTATTGCAATGAAATACGCAGGACATCAGTTTGGTAGCTACAACCCCGATTTAGGCGATGGCAGAGGGATATTGCTTGGTGAACTTACCGATAGCTCAAACCAAGTGTATGATCTACACCTGAAAGGTGCAGGTATGACGCCCTATTCGAGAATGGGCGATGGTCGGGCCGTGTTACGTTCAACGATTCGTGAGTACTTGTGTAGTGAAGCTATGGCGGGGTTAGGCATTCCAACCACGCGTGCATTGGGAATGTTTGTTAGCGATACACCAGTCTACAGAGAAAAGTGCGAGCAGGGCGCGCTGTTGTTAAGAGTTGCACGTAGCCATATTCGATTTGGCCATTTTGAGCACTTCTTTTATTCCAATCAGTTGGCTGAGCTAAAGTTGTTGGCGGATAAAGTGATTGAGTGGTATTGGCCGGATTGCTCTCAATCTGAACAGCCTTATGTTGCTATGTTCCGTCGTATTGTGAGTCAAACTGCGCAGATGATTGCACATTGGCAGGCATATGGCTTTGCGCATGGAGTGATGAATACTGACAACATGTCGATCCTCGGAGACACTTTTGATTATGGTCCGTTCGGTTTTTTGGATGATTACGAACCGGGCTACATTTGTAATCACTCTGACTATCAAGGGCGCTACGCCTTTGATCAGCAACCTCGTATTGCAATGTGGAACTTATCAGCCTTGGCCCATAGTCTATCTCCTTTGTTTGAACGCGAGGATTTGGAGTCGGCTTTGGCAGAATTTGAACCATTATTACAAAGCAGTTTTAGTCGCTTGATGAGAAACAAGCTCGGTTTGCTGTCTAAACGTGATCAAGATAGCCAGCTGTTCGCGGCTATGTTTGAGCTTCTTCATCAGCATCACATTGACTACACGAGATTTTTACGCGAGCTCTCTTCGGTAGATAAGCATGGTAACCGAGCGGTGTTGGATCTATTTGTCGATCGTGAAGCGGCCACTAATTGGCTAGAGCTGTATTTAGCACGCTGTGAACAAGAGTTTGATGATAATGGCGAGATCGTTTCGTCACAGCAGAGGTGCGAGAAAATGCGGCAAGTGAACCCTAAATACATCTTACGCAACTACTTAGCCCAGATTGCTATCGACAGAGCGGAAGAGGGCGACTTTAGTGAGGTTCACAAGCTCGCCGAGCTGTTGAAAAAGCCGTTTGATGAGCAGCCGGAAATGGAGCACTACGCGAACTTACCGCCTAATTGGGGTAAAAAAATGGAGATAAGTTGCTCTTCTTAGTAAGTGTTTGGGCGCTGATTTAAACAAAGAGTCAACAAAGGGGGCTGGCAGATTTTGTTAATAAGATGTGATGTACGTCTGCAAGAGGTTCAAATTCTTTGTATTCTTATCTCATCAGCTGAATAAGAAGTGATTACACTCCCTCTATCATTTTTGAGCGGTAGTAGGTAAAGGCATGTCAGCTAAGATTCTCGTTGTCGATGATGATCAAGAAATTTGTGAATTGTTAAAAGAGTATCTGACCAAGCAGGGCTATATGGTCTCTGCGGTCAATGATGGCGTACAGATGAACGCCTATTTGCAACAGCAAGGCTATCCAGAGCTTATCTTGCTTGATGTTATGCTACCGGGTGACGATGGCTTTACTCTGTGCCAACAAGTTCGTCGTCAATCATCCGTACCCATTATTATGCTGACCGCTGTATCTGACGATACTGACCAAATCATCGGTTTAGAAATAGGCGCCGATGATTACATCGCCAAACCTTTTAACCCTCGT
Organism: Vibrio sp. M260118; assembly: GCF_036533755.1. NCBI lineage: Bacteria > Pseudomonadati > Pseudomonadota > Gammaproteobacteria > Vibrionales > Vibrionaceae > Vibrio > Vibrio sp. M260118. The sequence continues at coordinate 7,644 of NZ_JATABG010000109.1, forward strand.
CATCTTAATGCGCGTATCAAAGCCGTGTTGCGACGGGTGAATGTGACCGATGAAGCTCCAGCCAGTGAAAACGCAAAATCCATTGTGTTTGGTGATTGGCAACTCGATACTTTAGCGCACAAGATCACCCACTTAGAAACCCATCAATCTCATGATCTATCTGGTAGTGATTTTGCTCTGCTGATGCTGTTTTTGAAGCGGCCTAACGAAGTGTTGGATCGTGATACGATTTCGTTTGCAACACGTGGGCGGGAAGCCTTGCCGTTCGAACGTGGTATTGATGTGCAGTTAAGCAGGCTTAGACAAAGGCTTGGGGATAGCGCTAAGTTTCCTCACTACATAAAGACCATGCGTGGTAATGGTTATCTGCTTGCTGTCCCGGTGAGCTATGAGAGCTAATATTCATAAATGGGTTGAGAAATTCAGGCTTAACTCGCTTGTTAGTCGAACGCTTGGCTTAACCTTGTTAGCGGTAATTCTCGCACAAGGAGTTGCGACCAGTATCTGGTACACCGAGTCGCGGCACAAAGAGCTAGCAGGCATCCGAGATGCTTCTGAGAGTATGGCTAATATGTTCGCCTCGACAGTGACCTTCTTTCAGTCATTGCCTGTTCGCTATCGGCATATCGTTCTAGACCAAATCCGTAACATGGGAGGCACGCGTTTTTTTGTCTCGTTTAATAAAGAGCAGTTGGAGGTTGAGTCGATTGAAGATACACCGCTAAAACTCGCATCAATTGAATCCATCCAAAGGGTGCTGAAAAGTAAGTTGCGTAAAGCCGAAAGTATTTCGGTAGATTTTTCCCATCCAGACAATCTACGTTTATTAAAAAACGACATCTATTTACACGATTTGCCCAAGTCATGGGCTCATCATACATTGACGCTAAACCCGATAGAGCCACCCATTCTAGTTGTGCAAATTGAGCTTGCTTCCCATGAGTGGCTCTACATTGCGGCTCTGCTGCCCGCTCCATACGTTACGCTAGACGACACACTCATTGGTCGCGAGCAGATTCTGTTTTTGATTTTCTCAACTACGATTTTATTGTTACTGACTTACCTATTGGTGCGTCGTCAAGTTAAACCGCTTAAACGACTTGCCAAAGCTGCCAACGAAATGAGCATGGATATCGAACAGGCGCCATTACAAGAAGAGGGGGCGAGCGAACTGGTTACCGCCACGAGGGCTTTTAATCGTATGCAGCAACGAATTCGCCGTTATGTGGCTGACCGAGAGCATCTGTTTTCGGCGATCTCCCATGATTTAAAAACACCGATAACCCGTTTAAGGCTGCGCGCAGAACTGCTCGAGAGTGACATTAAACGCGAGAAATTTAATCGTGACTTAGATGAGCTAGAGATGATGGTCAAAGGCGCGCTCCAGTGCGTGCGTGATACTGATCTGCATGAAAATAACGCTTATATTGATTTGAGTGAAATGATTCTGAATGTAGTGGAACCCTATAATCAGACCAAGACGCAAGTCGAGTTTCGACCGACTGAGATGGAGCCTATTGTCGCTAAGCCGCTGGCAATCAAGCGAGTGTTGAGCAACTTGATTGACAATGCAGTTAAGTACGGCCAAAGAGCGGAAGTCAGTGTTATGGTTAATGAAGAGTGGATAACGGTTGTGATTTGCGACCATGGACCGGGCATTCCTGAAGATAAACTCGAAGCGGTATTTGAACCCTATTATCGATTGGCGAGCGATGAAGATGGGCACGGTTTAGGCTTGGGAATTTGTCGCAACATCCTCCATGGACATGGCGGAGATCTCATTATTGATATCTTGCCAAATAGAGGATTAAGAGCGCAAGTCTTTATTCCACCGACGCTAGAGGTTTAATGTAACATTGTTGTTACATTACGTTTACGGTTTGTTTCAATCAAAAATTTCTATTCGGATAGACTCTTGGATGTACAAACAAGAGCGCTTAGGTCATCAAGCAGTGGGCCTAACTGTCTAATCCAATACATGGAAGATAATAATGAAACTAAATAAAACCCTACTTACCCTATCTCTACTTTCTGCTGCTAATCTCGCTAATGCTGGTGAAGTCGAAGTACTGCACTGGTGGACTGCTGGTGGTGAAGCTAAATCTGCCGCTGTGCTTAAAGAAATGCTAGAGCAACAAAATCA
>NZ_JATABG010000110.1:0-9708 GCF_036533755.1 Vibrio sp. M260118
CAATGTTAGAAGCAGCAAATCAAGGGTATTTGGTTGCTCACGAAAAGTTAAACAAAGCAGTGGAGGTTTACTTAGCAGAAACGGAGTGTACAAATATCGAATCAATGTTTGAGGTTGGATTGCCATATGACCTCAATAAATGCTGTGAACTAGAAGAAGTATAATTATGTATGTATTAAATGAAAGCTGCCAAAATAATAATGTTGAACAATTGATTGATATTTGTAAGAGCAGTTCAATGTCGATGGGCTACAAACTTCGTACCGCACACTATCAGTTAGGAGAGGTCATTGCAGAACCAATAGCAAAATCTTCAAATCAACAACAAAACTATGCTGTATTGATTTTGATGCGGGCAGGTTTGTGCTTTGGTAATGGTATTGCAGACAAGCTTGAACAGCTAGGTAGCAATGTATCAATAATTTTCGTCAATGATGATCTGATTTCTAGCGAAGACCTCGAAATTGTTAGAGACAAGAACATTATCATTGTTGATGCAGTAATAAATTCAGGTAAAAGTGTTTTTGGCCTGATTGACCAACTTCCAGATACGGACTCTGTAAAGCTCGCTACAACTGTGATCCCAAGTTCTTCGACTGAGCTACTTGAGAGCTATGATTTATATACTGTACGAGTATCAGATAACAAGTATGAGGGAGCAAAGGTTCAAGTCATCTCAGGTGGAAAGGGACCTGATACTGGCGATAGACTGTTTAATACATACAGCTAAGGCATTTACCAAGCAAGAGCAGTATCATTTAACATATTGCTCTTGTTTGGTGTTTTATGAGTCAATAGAAAACTATTGGTCAGTATTTGCTACTATATATGCAGCAGTACCCCATAGAGGGACTGTAGAAAGGCTGTGTTTGAAACTACCGTCAGTTTCCTTGGTGGTGTATGACAAGTAAAGTAGGGTTTGATTCTCAGAGTCGTAAATTCTACGTACTTTCATCGTCTTAAAGAAAATACTTTTTGACTGCTTAAACACAACTTCACCAGATTTACTCTTGTCAATTTTGGCTATCATTTCAGGAGTAATATCACCTGTTTGACGGCAAGAAATGGAACTGTCACTTGGATCGGCAAGGCTCAAATCTGCTTCAATCGAAGCAATATGACACGTTACCCCTGTAACTTCCTCATCAACTAAGCTCGAAATTGAAATGTCCTTTAAGGTGAACCAACCCAAGCCTACGTCACCAACCTCATTATCTGAACAGCCAGAAAGCAGTCCTGAAAGGAATAGGGCAGTCATTAGTTTCTTCATACTAAATCCTTGTTATTAAATGTTTAAATTCTAACCTGGGGAGTTATGATTCATTCTGTTATAATGTTGGTAATGGTTTATACATCTTTCATAGTAAACCAGCCTAAACCTACATCACCAACTTCATTGTTGTCACATGCGGTGAGTCCAAGCGTAATAAGACCGATTGTCGCGATACGTTTAATCATGTTCGATAATCCTTTGTGCACAGAGACGTTGTAATCCGAATACTGGTGAGCATATCAGGTTTTGACTAAGTTTTGTTGTACACACTTGAAAAGACTTGAGTGGTCAAGGTGTTATCTAGTAAGCTTCAGGCTAACTTATTAGAGTGAACGCAGGTCTGTCCAACGCTATGACGATCCCCCAGATTGTAAAAATCAAAAATGAATGGCTCTATCAACAAGTCGATGTTGAGTATCCAACTAAAGAGAGTATCGCCGGTCTAGCTCTATACAAGGAAAAGCAAGCTTCCAGTTGCTATGAGACATTGCAAGAACTGCCTCAAGACGCTGGCGCATTTAGTGCTGACGATGTTTTTTTGGTCGACTTTCATCGATTAACCGTTATGTTTTCTTTGCTTCAAGCTCGTCGCTGGGAAGTACAAGCTGATCAAGAGGTGATCTTAGAGTTTTTGTCGCAGATTATCTATTCAGAACCTTGCCGCTTATACCTTGGCTTCAAATCTGGCGAGCCAGTGGCGGCTGCCATCGTCACGCAATCTGAGGGCTCATCACTCATATCGGATGTCGTTAGTTTCAATAACTACAGCCGTGACGACTTCATCTATGCATTGATCAACAAGCTCAATTTGTCTTTGAGTACTGATTCTCCATTAGTAGTCGAACGTTAACTGTCTTATCTCTTCCTATTTACCACACTCTCCACGAACTGCCTTTGAGCCCTTTATGGCAAATTATTGTCAGCTTATGGTTAAATGGTGATGCGCTTTAAACTTCTGGTTATAAAACATTTATAAACCAGTGAAGTGTTAAGCTGGTCATTTTAAAAAGTGCTAACTGTCCTACTATTTCACTTAGAAAACTCAATGAGGGACAGATATGGCAAAACCTCAGGCACTATGTGTCATCTTTGATTGCGACGGGACGTTGATCGATAGCGAACGCCTTTGCTGCCAAGCCTTGTGTGATGCATTTGCACAGTTTGGTGCGAGCTTGACTATGCAAGACGCAGTCAGTCATTTTGAAGGTGGTAAGCTTGCTGATATCCTTGATGCCACCAAGCAGCGCCTTGGTGTTACGGTATCGATTGACAAACTTGAGCCTGTTTATCGTGCACGCCTTGATCAGCTATTTGAACAGCAACTCAAACCTATGGATGGAGTGTTCGACGTACTTGACTATCTCAATGCACATCATGTTGAGTACTGCGTAGCGTCAAACGGTCCTCGGGATAAAATCGAACGTTGCCTAGAGTTAACTGGCTTGTTGCCGTATTTTAAAGGTAAGATCTTTTCTGCTTTTGATACCAATAGTTGGAAGCCTGAGCCAGACCTGATTTTATACAGTGCAATGAACATGGGCTTCAAGCTTGAAGATTGTATCTACGTCGATGATACGCCGAAAGGATTAGAAGCAGGTGTAAGAGCCGGTGTACAAACCGTTCATCTTGCCGGCCTCAACAATAAACACCACTCTTTAGAGTTACAAAAAATTCGTCACTTGAAAGAGTTAGAAGCGCTGTTTTAATGAGAAGCGCTATTTAGGAAATTGGTCACTGTACCCACTCGTTGACATATGACGTTGGTCGGTGTCAGTTTGGTGACATTTTCGAAGAATGAGCCACATTCTGCACATAACATGCTGTTAGCGCTTGATAGCAAATACTCCTCGCTACCACATAGCGGGCAACATAGCACGTTATCGTGCATTTCATCATTATTCATAGGGAATCTCCCAGCAGCAAAAATAGAAATAACATTTTTATAGTATGATTTCTCGTATGACAGGATAGTTAGCTGAAAGTTTCCTGACAATTTCATTTTAGTCGAATAGAGATCTGAATTGTCATCGCAAGGTTGGTATTAGTAAAGATTGAGAAGCATTTCATAGAATAATGGTAGAACTCATTAACTAACTATTAATAAGCTCGCAACTTTGCGAGCTTATTAAGTTATGTATTTGAAGCTTTAGGTTCTGTTGGCTAGATAGGCTTCGTAATCGGGAATTTCTATGTCGACCTCACTCTCAATGAGATCAGATTCGAAGATAAATTTAGCAGTGGCGCGGTTTGTTGCGACGGGAATATTCCAAACACTCGCAATGCGAAGTAGGGCCTTTACATCTGGGTCGTGTGGAACGGCGTTAAGCGGATCCCAGAAGAAAATAAGCACATCAATTTTTCCTTCAGAAATCAAAGCGCCAAGCTGTTGGTCACCGCCCATAGGGCCACTGATCATGCTCTTGATTGCGAGTCCGGTCTCTTTACTGAGCATTGAACCTGTTGTTCCCGTTGCGTACAAAAAGTGACGTTGTAGCTTTTCCTTGTTCTCTTTTACCCAGCGCAACAGTTCAGGTTTGCAGTTGTCATGAGCAACAAGGGCTACATGTTTGTGTGCAGGCAAAGTACGAGTCGTTTTTTCCATTTAGACTTCCTAATTGTTTTCGTTATAGATGTAAAAAATAGGTCGATACTCTGAAGGTGATAACGATTCTGCTATGACTTCAGAGCTCAAGTTATTGGGAGTTAAGGATTCGATTTTTGGTGCTTCTAGTTTATTAAAAGTCTTCCCTTGCAAGTAATCGACGGTTTGTTTGATCGATAGTCTACCCTGAAGTACCATTTTATCGGTTGGGGCAAATTCGACTCGCTTTCTTAATAGTCCACGATAAACACCATGACTAAGATAGGTTGAAACCAAGCCTATTTGATCGGTTTTGTCTGCGCTACGCAACTCACTAATTGCGGCTTCAATAGCAACGGCGCTACCGACAATATAGTCGATGTCTTGGCTGTCGATAACTTGTTGCACTAAATTTCGCTGTAGCTCTTTGTCATTGTCAGCCCAGTAAGATTCAATCACCCTAATCTTGCTGTTTTGGATCGCGGCATAGAACCCCCGAACTACAGGCTTTGTACCGCCACTTGATTTAGGCCCGGGTAGCATCGCGACCGCAATCTCTCGGCGTTCGTTGATATGCTTCTTCTTTAGATACTCACCTGCGTAATAGCCCATCCAGTACCAGTCAACACCCACTTCGCCTTTTAAAATCGAACGATTGTTTTGATCGACGATCAGTTTGTTAACGGTTGCGAAGACAGGAGTAGATGCGGCCGCTGTATTAAGAGAGGAATAAAACAGATCTGGTGCCACCGTGCCAAGAATGATGGCATCGGCGCCCCATTTCACGCATAAAGACATTTGCTGACGCTGTTTATCACGATTGAAATAGCCACCCGATTCAAGTACGCGTAAATCAACGTTGTGTTTGCGTGCCTCGTCGACCATGCCAAAATTGACCGAGAGCCAGTAGGAATCCTTCAAGTGGGGATAGATTGCACAGATGCGTTTTGGCTCAGCCGCATGGGAGTGACCAACGACGAGTGCGAATGCTATTAGCAATGCATGGACGATGGTTTTTGGCGTTTTGATTGTAGAGATCAAATACATGCAGCTTTTCATTGGTATTGGGTCGATAAACACTGCAGAATATAACCCATTCTCCAACAGTTAAGAAGTGAAGAATCTCAATGTTACTGGCGAAAGCGAGTATTGGTCGTAAGTTACTGTTGGCATTTCTTGCCATGGCATTGCTGGTATTGATTTCAGCCCTGATTGGTATGTTCGGATTCTCGTTTGTTGCTAAAACCGAACGTAACGTTGTGAACACCGCGATACCATCAATGATTGAAGCGCGTCAGGTTTCTGAGTTAAGTTCAAGGATTATCTCTTCAGTTCAAGCGCTTTCCAATGCAGAGACGGAACAGGAGCGACAAAGCTCTGGTGCCATCCTATTTTCCCAGTTGGAAGCATTGTTAACTCACATTAAGGCACTAGGGGCAGACTCCTTTGACTCTGTACTATTAGACACGCTTGAATCGGACGTTCAAGGCGTTATTGATACTTTGGCTGAGCTGGGCATTGTTGTCGAAAAACGCCTATTCCTAAGTGATGATTTGCAGCATAGGAGTGACGAACTACGTAAACTGGCACGCGAGTTGGAGCAGTTAACCCGAACTCAAGTGGCAAACACATCCACCATTGCCGTTGCCAATGTCACACATATCTACGACTTGATCGACCGTAGTGAAAGTACGAAAGCTAAGCAAGCACTTGATACCTTGGTGGAAGTAGACCTTGATCTTGCCGAGCGGTTGCATGAGTTACATCTACTCGCATTTAAATTGCTCAACCATATTGAAGAGACGCGAACCATCTCTGACATCAATCGTATTCATAGCATACGCCAAGAATTCAGCAACAACCTCAGTATTATGAAGCGTCGAGTTGAAGGAGTAGAAGACCCAACGCGATCGGCGCAGATGGAAGTATTGCTTAGTAAGTTAGAGACACAAGACATAGTGTTTGATGTCCTTACTCAGCGCTATGAAAATGACACGTTAGCAAAGCAGTTAATGCAAGATACCCTAAATCAACTCTCCTCACTCAATACCACGGTCAGTAGGCTAATAGATGATTCTAACGCAACAACAACAAGGGCGGTAGAAGAGCTTAAGTCGACGTTAAACTATGCTCAGCTTACTCTAACTATCATCACAATATTGGGTATGGTGATTGTGGTGTTTATCGTCTGGAAGGTGGTTTATATCTCGGTGGTGAAACGACTTGCTGCGTATTCTTCCGCACTACTTTCTATCGCGAAAGGCCAATTAGAAGTAGATGTTAAGGTTAAAGGTAATGATGAGTTGGCTCATATGGGGCAAGCTATTTTAACTGCTCGAAACACAGCAAAAGCGTTGAAAGTTGTCGCAGAAAGTGAAGCGGCAGCGAAACGTGAACTAGAAAAACACAAAGGTCATCTAGAAGAGTTGGTCACTGAGCGAACCTACCAACTACAAAATGCCAATACTCGCCTGAATCAAGAGGTTGAAAACCATGCTCGTGCTCGACAAGAAGCGGAACAAGCCAGCAGGGCGAAGTCGGCTTTTTTAGCCACTATGAGTCATGAGATCCGCACGCCGATGAACGGTGTCTTGGGCACGGCTAGGTTGCTTAAAGATACTGGGCTAGATAGTACTCAATCACACTATGTTGATGTGATTAATCGCAGCGGTAAAAACTTATTGGCGATACTTAACGATGTACTGGATTACTCGAAGATCGAAGCTGGGCACCTAGATATTCGCCCGGTCGATTTCGAACTGCACTCTATGGTTGATGATATTAAGCAACTGTTGCTCGGCCGAGCGCAAGAAAAATCACTAAAGCTCGAGTATTTTGTCGAAAGCGATGTAGAACAATACTATTACGGTGATGTCACACGGATTAGCCAGGTGCTCAACAACCTAGTAGGCAATGCAATAAAATTCACTGAAAGTGGTAATGTGGACATTTACGTGTCACGTGATCCTGATGTTGAAAGCAACGTTGTTTTTGAGGTTTCTGATACCGGCATAGGGATCAAAGCCAATGAGCAGCTGACATTGTTTGATGCTTTCACTCAAGCGAGTAGTGGTGTTGGAGCGAAAGGCGGTACAGGTCTTGGCTTGGCGATTAGTAAGCGTATTGTCGAAGCCATGGGAGGGCAATTGTTTGTTGATTCTTTTATCGGAGAAGGAAGTCGCTTCTGGTTTTCAATTCCGCTAAAAGTAGGCCAAGCCGTAGAAAAGTTAGATGTTCAAATTGATAGCGGTATCCGAGCTAAAGTGTTGTTGGTGGAAGATAACCCTGTCAACTGCCTAGTGGCGGAAGGCTTTTTGAATAGTATGAATCACGAAGTGCATACCGCTGTGACTGGAGAAGCTGGACTAGAACTGTTTAAACTACAAGAATTCGATGTGGCTCTGCTTGATATCAATCTTCCAGATTGTAATGGTGCTGAGCTGCTTCACCAATTGAGAGAGTTTGAATTAAGAATCGGTAGAGAAACCACTACACCTATGATTGCTGTCTCTGCTCATGTATATAACGAAGAGGTCGAAAGCTATTTAGCCGCAGGTTTTGATGGGTACTTGCCCAAACCTTTAGACAAAGACCAACTGTGCCTGACAATTCAAAACAGTTTAGAAGGTAAGCCGCTGTTGTTATCTCAAAGTGACGATCAAGCGAGTCAAGAGGTTAAACAGGCTCGAGCGATAATAAACCCAACCGTCGTGACTGCTGATATGGAAGTGCTAGGTAGACAAAAGATGGCTGAGATTTGTCAGTTGTTTAGTCATGGAGCGGATGAGATAGTGCAACTTCTCGATCAAGCGGCAGAAATGGACCACCAGCACGACACCGTACAACTAGCTCATAAACTCAAAGGGTCGGCAGGGAGTTTAGGTTTAGATTTATTGTTTGATCTCTGTTTAGAGATCGAGCAAGCTGAAATTCCGGTCACTTGTTACTTAGAAAAAAGACAGCAGCTAATTGACACCGTCTTTCAGTCCAATCAATCACTGAAACAATTATTAAGTTAAGTGTGTATGAATCAAATTGAATCAAAGCAACTGTTAATGACTCAGATTACTGAGCAAGACTGGCGCCTTTTTGAAAGGCTCAATCAAGATGAAGACGTGATTCGTTATGCGTTTGACAAACCAACAACTGAGCAAATTCGTCAGCGGTTTGAGTCAAGATTACCTGTGTGGGATTGGCCTGCTAGCCACTGGTTATGTTTAGTTATTCGCGAAAAGGATTCAGGAGCGGCAATCGGTGTTACGGGTTTGTGCGTCTCAGAGGAAAGCAATGACGAAGTGGAAGTTGGGTATCTATTGTTGCCAGAGTTTCACGGAAAAGGCTATGGCACGGAGTCGTTAGTGGCTCTAATCGAACATAGCACTCGTGAGTTCCCAATTAAACGCGTCAATGCCATAGTGACCGATGGCAATATTGCCTCTTGTAAAGTACTAGAAAAAACAGGTTTTAAGCTGGCTGAGCGAGAGAAAGATGCGTATCAGATCGGCGGGAAACTCTACGATGACTTAATTTATCGTTTGGAAGTGTAATTCACAGGCGTAAAAAAAGCAGCCAGAGCTGCTTTGTATTAGCGTCTAATGGAGCCTACGCGATAGCAAGATCAAGGATCTGACGAGTCTGCTCTGGTGTGATTGCCTGATTCTCACCAAGAGCGATCATGCCATGTTGCTCTAATTGATTAACCACAGCGTCAACTGCTTGCTCTTTACCGTCTTGGTATTCATCAAATTGAGTTGCAACACCGAGCGACTGGTAGAAGTTCTCAATTGCGACAATAGTCTTCTCTGCGAGATCATCCGTTTGATCTAGACCGAAGACATTCTTACCCATCTGCTCTAACTTCGCTTTCTTAACATCAAACTGATTGCGCAGCAGTGAGGGTTGAACAATCGCAAGCGAACGTGCGTGGTCAACGCCCCATAAAGCAGTGAATTCGTGCCCAATCATGTGCGTTGCCCAATCTTGTGGTACGCCTGATCCGATTAAGCCGTTGAGAGCTTGGTTCGCTGTCCACATAAGGTTGCTGCGCCATGCATCGTTGTCGCGCTGTTCGAACTGCTCACCGAGTGCTTTAAGGTTTTTCAGGAGTGCTTCTGCATAACCGTCTTGAACCATAGCGCCATGATCAGTGGTAATGTATTGCTCACAAACGTGTACCCAAGCATCGACGATACCATTAATAAGCTGCTTATCTGGCAAGGTTTTCATCACATCAGGATCCATGACAGCGAACTTAGGCTGAACATGGGGAGTTAGAAATGCCAACTTATCGTGAGTTTCCGCTTTTGTAATCACAGCACCCATGTTGGACTCGGAGCCTGTCGCTGGAAGCGTTAGGATTGCGCCTAAAGGTACGGCAGATGAGACCTGATGTTTGCCGACCATGATGTCCCAACCGTCACCGTCGTAGTGAGAAGCTGCAGCAACATATTTCGAACCATCGATAACAGAACCACCACCAACAGCAAGAATGAAGTCGATCTGCTCCTGTTTCACGATAGCAACCGCTTTGTCTAGGGTCTCTTTGGTTGGGTTTGGCTCAACGCCTGAGAATTCTAACCAAGAGTGGTTTTTCAACGCTTGCTCCACTTGGTTATAAACACCATTGCGTTTGATAGAGCCACCACCGTATATGACTAAGACTTTTTGGTCTGCCGGAATAACAGATTCAATGCTTTGAATCTGGCCTTGGCCAAAGTTAATTTGGGTATGGTTGACGTAAGTGAATTGCATTTACTGTGCCTCTTGCTTCCGTTTTGGATTAATAATGCTTGTTGTTAATGTGCATATTAGTCTTGACATTGCACGTTTTAAAGGTCAATTTCTCTATATATTG
>NZ_JATABG010000111.1:0-11317 GCF_036533755.1 Vibrio sp. M260118
GGCTGCTAGTACACCAGCTACACCAAAAGAAGATATTGATTACAGCAACCCGAACAACTGGGATTTAGCACCAGATCCAGAACCAAACCCTTTCGATCCTGTAGTAACACCAGAACCTGATCCTTTTGATGATTGGGATGACGATATGATACCATTTTAGTGTTAAATACCCAGCACTAACACCCAACACCAATTCTAAGCCCTTGTAGCATACCTACAGGGGTTTTTACTTATGTAATGCTACATGTATGCAAATATAACACAAAAGCCTGTACAGAGCTTTACAGGAGCTTTTATTACACTAGGTTATTTATATGCATTAGCACACATACATTGAAGGAGTGACAACGACATTTACTTTAGTGTATAGCGAAGCGGTACATACTTTACTTATGTTAGTAACACAGTGGATGACACAACAGCCGTTAGGCTTTACTTATATGTGAACACAGTGAACATACAACACACGTTAGTGTATTTACTTATAATAGTTATTAATAGATCTAAAAAATAACATAAGCGAAGCTTTTATTTACTTATGTGGGAGTGACAACGACAACACATTTACTTAAGTTAGACGACAGTCTATTTACTTATATGTATAGCGAAGCGGTACATACTTTACTTATGTTAGCCGTTAGGCTTACACCTTTACTTAGTTGTCGTTTAGGCAACTGACTAATTACTTCGTTTGTTTTTAATTTATTAAATATAAACTATAGTTCTTTTACTTAGTGTATACTCAGTTACCCTTAGACCCCATTTACAGTAACTCAGTTACCCTTAAGCTAGTGTTATAAGTAACTCAGTTACCCTTAACCAGAATGTCCACCCTTTCTAAAGGTAACTCAGTTACCCTTTCCAAAACTCTCCCCTTGGCACACGTTGTGCCAAACCTCCTTCATTTAGGGAACCTCCCTTGCGACAAAGGGATCTTTTTGGACAGCGACCTTTTGAGAGATTTGCTTAACACAATGCCTCAACAATTTATACAGTACACTTGTACAATAAAAAAATAAAACTAGCACTTGTCGCACATGTTTTACCCTAAACCATTGATAACAATAGCCTTAATATGCAACTGGTTTACAAATACCTGCTTTTATAATCATATTAAATTAGTTGTATAATGACTCGAATATCCTCCTATACCTCTCCATCTGCATAACCAACCATTTTATATTACATACTTATTCATTAGTTGATTTAACATTTTAATAACATGAATTATTGAGGTTACAATACTAAACCTTATGGTTAGCATTCGTTATTGGTAAAAGGCTTACATTGATAGTAACCACTAACTTGAAAGTGATTAAGTGCGCAATAGAATTATTATGTTAAATACTAGCCCCTCTTATTTAAAATGTGCCATTTCTCCCCTTTCTAACTCACTTACTTTTTACGTACAGTCGCCTATACCTTACTAATTTAGTCGGGTTTATTTATGCAGTTGGTATTCAAACAATGGAGGGAAAAAGATGTGCCAGATACTTCATTTTTACTAAATGCTAATATTTGGCTGGTTGGTGAGTGTCAAACACATCGCAACCCAAATTTGATATTTTTTTTTGGATACGAAAAAGGGCAACTTTTGACAGCTACCCTTTCTGAAATTTTTGTGAGGTTTTAACTATTTTCAGAAAAGAACTCCATTCTATCCAGTTCTTTTACAAAACTAGGTTTACACAAACAATGAAGTATCAAGTCAATGTTCTTATGCCTGACTATTACGGGAATATCTTTCTTGTTTGAACCGCCAGATTTTAAAAGCGCACCCGCCGCAGCTCCAGCTGGCCCTAAAACTCCATAGCCTACTATGCTAGCGACCCCCATTGTTTTTAGATCTTTAACGCTTTTACTGACATCTGAATCCCTAGTTGGAAACAAGAACTCCCACTTATCAAAATCATCTTGTTTAAACGTCACGTCTTCCTTTTCAGAGATATCAAACAAGCCAAGAAAAGATTTACGTTCACCAACGTAATATTTAAAGGTTATATCTAGTTTTTCTGTGTTCACAGTAGCAATCAATATAGCACTAGATGATTCAACTTCTTTCTTTTCACCTCTAATGACGCAACCAAGGATATTCAAGCTGTGCATTCCAAACATACTTTGTCCTCACCAACTTAGTACTACTTCAATGATATAGTCACGCCCAGAAAATACGCAAACAATTGCTTAAGCTGTGATTCTTATCAAATAATAAAAAGGGCAACCGTTGAAAATGGCTACCCTTTCTGAAAATTTTTGTGAGGTTTATTGGCTTAGGATATTGACCCAAAACCGATTATCTTCTTCCTCTTTGTACTTGGGTATCGTCTGCCCTTGTTTCAAAGCCTTGACCAAGTGCTCACCTTCATTTTGTGTCATATTCAACACCCAACCCACAACCAGCTTTTTCTCTCCCCATGTATATCTTCCCTTACTTGGGTACAGTTTTGTTAATAGATTGGCGTTGTGTAGCTTGGTTAATACTTTCTGGTGGTAATTCTGCCGCCCCACCAAATCATTATCCTCATTGGCGCTTTTGATCATCACTTGAGGAAATAAACCATTGTCGTTTACATATTTGAAAGGCAGTGCGATCCAAATCCTATGTTTTCCATTCTTGAAAATCACCTTCACGGTTAGACACTGCACCAAACCACTTTTTGTAAACTTGCTTGTTTCTTCGCTACGCCCCACAACTATATGATCAACTACAGCAGTTAAATGCTTTCGGATCTCTCCTCTTTGCTCACTGTAGAAATCGTCCCTCACCTCGTCGGAGTAAACATCTTTTTCAAGTATGGCAAACGAGTCATTTAGTCTTTGAGTTTGGATTGTTTCAAGATCCTGCTTTCTAGAGTTCACCTTGCTTTCTGCTTCTTCTATGAGATCTAGAAACCGCAGACTTTTATTCTCTTTGTAACGCTTGGTGAGTTCTTCAAGTTCGAGTTCAAGTTCTTCAATTTCCTTTTCCACCAGCGCAATATCTTCTCTGCTATCATTATTCATAGCTTGCAAGTATTTATCCTGACATAGTGCTAAAGTAATCAACTCCAGAACCTGCACACTATAATTTTGGCGTGGGTGATTACCTTTCGCAGCGTTGGTACAAACATAGTTAATCGCTGAGTTACCTCTACCTTTATCTACAAACACCATTGCACCGCCACACTCAGCACATTTAGCCAACCCCTTTAGTAAATGGATTGCTCCCTTTTCTGGTGCTCTACCTGATTTCAATTTCTTGACTTGCTTGAGTTGCTGAAAAGTATCAACGTCAATTAATGCTGGATAATATCCCTCAAGCTTATGACTGACACCGTCAACCTTTATATGTTTTTCGCCTATCAAGCTGGGTTTGGTAAAGGTTTGATTTATGGCGTTATAGTCCCAACGTTTTGTACTATCTTCCGTTCTTCCGCTTTTCCTTACGGCTTCATAGGGGTAATGTTTGTCGAGATGTTGTTTAATCTTGAGACACCCAACACCTTGTAGGTAAAGTTCGATAGCCTTGCGCACTCCCTCAGCATTAACATTGAATGTGTTAGTGGTTTGGTCAATCCAGAACGGAACCCGACCTAATGAGCTTTGAGGTTGTCCGGTTTCTCTCCACCTTTTCAAACCTTGTTTAGCGGCATCAACAACCCGAGCAGCTTTACTTTTGGATTCATTGTGTGAACGTTCGAAAATGATTGTCGATAGAATATCGTCAGCCGCTTGGTGTGCTCGATACAGGTAATTATCTACAATCGAATATACGCTAACCCCGTTGTTTGTAAGGTCATAATATGTTTGTTTGGCGTGACCAATTTCCAGACGACTCAAGCGGTCAAGTGAGTAAACAACAAGAATTGAACCAGTAGCCACAACGCCACTTTTTACCGCTTCTAAAAACACACCTAACTCATGTTTTAAGTGCTCGCCTTTATAAGCCGACTTCCCCAAATCTTGATAGGTTTCTTCTGCAATGGGTATGTTGTAATCTTCTGCAATCCTTTTCAAGACATCACTATCAACCTGTATATCTACCCCTGAGCCTTTCTTCTGCTCCAGAGTTGATACACGGCTATAGCTATATACCTTTGGGGTGTTTGAGAGGTTTAACGACACTATCTAAGCCTTCAATTTTTAATGCTAAACATAACCGCATTAAATCACCTAACTCACCCGAGGGAAATTGTTTTTTATTGGCAAACCACAGCAAGTACTCTTCAGGCAGGTCGATTAATACTCTTCCTGCGTACTTACCAAAAGGCATTTGCATTCGCGCGAGTTTAATTAGGTTCTCTTTCTCTAGCATTTCACTGTTTCTATGGCTGTTCCCAGCCCTTAAGAGTAACACCTAAACGCTCAACCCAATAGTTAATCGCGTCTTTGGCATCATCAAGTGAGTCAATCATAGTCGAAAAGTCTTTATTTCCTGCTTCACGGTCAATCGCTGCGAAAAGCGGCGTGCCATCTTGGGCATCACTCACCAAGAGTTCAATGCTCGCACTACCTACGTTAGTGTGCTCACCCGTGGTCACCTTAGAAATAGTAGAAACAGCTAAGCCGAATGGAAGAATACTACTGGTCACCGCTAACACAGGGTTGGGAGTTTCAACATTGCTTAGTGCGACGCTAAGACGCAGAGAGTTGCCGGTAGGCTCCCGACCACCTTTTTGTGAACGCTAATCTTTTCAGTCAAACGTGCAATGGTGTAGTCAGTTAGCTCTTGAATGTCCTCTTGATCGATTGAATCTTCTTCTGCGACGACAAACACTTGGTCGATAACCACTGAGTCGTATTCAGATATCTTGGCAATCAAACGCTCTGGCTTTCCTAAGCCAATTCGTGCCCATACAAGATCGACACCACCGTCGGGACCTGCTCGGAAGTCTTCATAACTGGTGAACTTAGTCGCTCGTTGAACAGGACCGCCCGCACACCCTGCAACAAGTAGAGTTACCGCGATTAAAAGGTAAGTTTGCAAAGATTTCATGAATAGCACTCAAGTATAAAACACAAAACAGAATGCTATACCATATTACATTTGGATGTCTATGAGTTTTCTATTCAGTTTGGTTATAACTCATTGTGTTGGTTGGACGGTGTGCGCATACTCGACAATCACCTGATTGCCTTCAATATAGGCGTTTTGAATTTCTCCATCCACACTCATACGGCTTTGCAAGTAAACCACCTTTGGACCCGTATCATTAGTTTCTTTCAGGCTTGGTACAGCAGTTTGTGGCTCTAACTGAAGCAGACGACAAAAATGGCTGACAAAAGACATTGTAAGAGGGGTTTCTCCACGCAGAACACGAGAAAAGCTTAATTGGTTCATACCAAGCTTCTTCGCGAACTCCATTTGAGTCAGGCGCATTTTTGATTTTTTGGACATCCAGATTTGATAGAGCGCTTCTCTATCTTTGTCAGTAAATTCCATGACGGTTCCTCATTAAACATTCACTGAGGATTGTCGGTATTTTCGCACCCTCAGTTGTCAGCAGTAAGTAAGTGAAAGTCAACGTACTGTCTGAACCTTGTCAGCTAGTTTTGGCGCCCGCTACCAGCCCTAAAATACAAAGAGGATGCAGCTGCATCCTCTTTTCTAACTATGGTTTCCTTAGAACCAATTGGATATCAAACGTTTAAACCAATCCATCAGTTTCTTAAACAGGCCACCTTCATCGACATCTTGCTGAGCAACGAGTGCCGCTTTGGCGACCTCTTTGCCTTCAACCGTGTAAATTACCTGACCAACCTGTTCTCCTTGCGAAATTGGCGCTTCCAACTCCCCATTGTATTCGATCTCTGCTTTTAGCTTACTCGCATCACCTTTTGGTAGAGTGATCAGCACTTGCTCAGCAACGCCAACAGGAACAAAGTTCACGTCCCCCATCCACACCTTGGCCTCCGCTAAGGTATCTGTGACCTTGGATGGTGAAACCGTATCAAAGAACCTAAAGCCGTAACTTAGAAGCTGCTTACTCTCAGATTCACGACTTTTCGTGCTATTCGCGCCCATAACAACCGAGATCAAGCGCATGTCGCCACTGGTTGCTGAGGTAGCCAAACTATAGCCAGCGCCACTCGTGTAGCCAGTTTTCATTCCATCCACGTTTAAGCTGCGATCTCGCAGCAGGCCGTTGCGGTTGTACTGGGTAATGCCGTTATAAGTATAAGAAGTTTCGCTGTACAGAGGATAGATATCAGGCAGATCACGAATGATCGCTTGGCTCAGCAAAGCAATATCATAAGGCGTCGAGTATAAACCATCACTGTCTAAGCCATGAGGGTTGGTATAACCGGTGTTTTGCAAACCAAGCTTTTGCGCCCAACTGTTCATTAAGCTCACGAATGCGCCTTCACTACCTGCTACATGCTCGGCAATTGCAACGCTCGCATCATTACCTGACTGAACAATCAAGCCGCGATACAGATCCATTAGCGAAACGTCAGTCCCCACTTCGATAAACATCTTTGAAGAGTCGGGGAAATTTTTCGCCCAAGCTTTTTGGCTAATGCGTACTTGGTCGTCTAATGAAATATTACCACTATTCACTTCCTGCCCTGCTACATAAGCAGTCATCAACTTAGTTAAGCTTGCAGGATTGAGTTTCTTGTTGGCGTTTTTTTCAACCAACACGGCACCGGTGTGGTAGTCAATAAGCACATATCCTTTTGCCCCCAGCGATGGAGGATCAGGAATGATGGTCGGCGTAGCTAACGCCCCAAAAGAAAGAGAAAGTGTCGAAAGAAGCGCGATGTTTTTTAGAAAACCCGTGGTCATGATAGGCGACGTCTCACTTTGATGATTACAATACGCCATCAGTATAGTCACAACCCAGACAAAGATTCAGCCGCTTTGACATCAATCGTTACTATTGAATAAGAAAACTTAGAATTATCTCATTTGCTAGAGCGTTTTTACTCGTTTAGTGGTCAGTAGGGGCTTTAGATAAGCACAATGTGATCGCGTTTTGATCAAGTTTAAGCACAAAAAAACCAGCGACAATACGCTGGTTTTCAAACTTCTCAAATGAGTAACTACGCTGCTTTCAACTCTTGCTGAGCGTTCTTTTTCGCCATCAATCTTTCACGGTGAGCAAACCATACATAAGTTGCCGCAATTGAGAAGAATAGGTAGGAAAGTGCGAATACAAATGGAGAGCTGATTAGCTCTTGCGACATACCCCAAGCGACACCTGCAACGGTAATTGCAATTTTCGAGAACAATCCACAGATAAGAAGTAACAGTGCTAATTGTGGAAAACGGCTGCTGCGGAATGCAAACCAGTAGCAGCTACCTACAGCCATGGTTGAAATGTAAAGGCCGAGCAAGAATGAATGGAGATGTTCTGCTGACGCGACCCCTGCGGTGATCGACACCATAAATAAAATAAATAGTTTCATACTCTTTGCCTCGCTTTTAAAACTAGAAAAAGCTTCATTTCATTTTTGCAAACTCATTTTGCGTATATTTTCACCTATCTAGAGCAGATTTCAAGGAGTATTTTTGTCTATTTATTATACGAAATTCATAATCACACCACTTGTAATAGAAATGTTAATCTCATGTTTAACCTAAGCTATTATATTCACTGCCACGCCCGATGAATTAGTAAACCCATCTTTTTAAAAGTTACATATAAATTACATTTGTAACACTTTAAAATAATTAGATATATGTGAGTTAAAGCTATAATCGTTGGGAAAAACGCCAGACAATACCCATCAAAAACTAAGATTGATAAAATCAGCATTCAGTTCAAACATGCTGCCACTATTTATTGTGAGCTTAGCCACTGTTCACTATTTTCTAGCTCGTGTCTCACAAGCGGCTTTGGTACCTTTGCGGCACACATTTTTACGTATCACATACCATGCCTTCCCAGTACCGAATTAATAAGATCGTAGAGATCGGTGATACCCTGCATCGCAGCGGGTGTGCGCCATATAAGCTTGAAAAATACACCCAATTTTATGCACGTAAACACGAAGTTGATGTCATGATTCAGGCGACACCAACAACGGTCAACTACCAGTTCCCTGATGACGACAATGTTGTGGTGATGAAACGTCATCAACCTGCTTCGATTAACTTGAGTTTATTGGCCAATACCATCATCCGTATCAATCAACCGAGTCAAGAACCTGTACCAGAGCCAGTCGGCTATCCTAAATGGGCTATCGCACTCGCGAACATGGGCATTCCGCCTGCATATCTCATGCTAGTAGGAAGTACTCTTGAAGCGATTATGTTCTCGGTATTTTTAGGTTTCATTGTCTGGGTAGCACAGCAGATGTGCCGAGGTCGACGTTCTATTGCCGTTGAGTTCATCTCCGCTCTGCTTAGTGGCGTACTCGTCGCACTGTTTGCCAGTACCGGAGCCGCCGTGCCCGTATGGGCGTTATGTATCGCAGCAGTAATACTGTTTGTTCCCGGGCTATCTATCGCTAATTCACTAGAGTGTCTAGCCTTTAACGACTTGGTGTCAGGAACGAGTTTGCTGGGTCAAAGCGCGCTAACCCTAATTAAGCTGTTTGTTGGCATAGTCATGGGCCTCAATATTGGTGAGGCGCTCTGGGGCCAAGCGACTGCATTGGACTACGTTAACGAAGTACCCGCATGGTTACACGTTTCTGGTCTGTTCCTGTTGTCTTTATCATTGGGGGTAATATTTAACGCACGGCCAACAGATATCTTGCTTGGTCTTCCTGTCGCAGCATTAGGTATGTGGGGGCCATTCTATCTTGGTTTCGACAGCGGGTGGGTTGTAGGGACTTGGGTCACAACGGTATTGATCACTCTTTATGGCACTTGGGTTGCGAAGAAAATGGACTTAACTGGCTCTATATACATAGTGCAAGGGATCATTATCTTGGTACCAGGAAGCCGCGTATTGGTCAGCGCTAGCCAATCAGTATTTGAACAATCCGTATTACCGATCCCTAGCATCGGATTATCTGCGCTATTTATGTTTTCTGCCATTGTGGCAGGGCAAATAACTGCGTACTCAATCTACTCACCCAAAATTGAAAGATAGCAATTAACGGTTTCAGTCGATAAGAAAAGAGCCCTATTCAAACTTCGCTTACTAAGCGGCTTTTGAATAGGGCTCTTTGCCCTTATGTTTCATCTTCCTTTGATAGCTGCCCTTACCTTTTTTGGCTTTTTCAACTCTAGCTCTATAAAGCTTACTCGTTACCATCGCCTGCAATGCGTTATGTTTGATTTCGCCTCTGCCCAGTTCAACGTCCACTTGATCGTGATACTTATTGGCTTCGACTATTGGTTTCTTAATAGCCATACAATCCTCATTGTTATGATTAAACAGTGATCAGTTTGTACTCAAATAGCACAATTTACTAATCAGCCAAATGTTACACTATTTATATGCCAATCAGTAATTATTTCGAAACTATACCTAGCGCAAATTTCTAGTGAAAACACACGATGAAGCGATACAAACTCCCTTCTTTTTATTGACTTAGTTGCACTTCGCTTTAGACTGGATCGCAGCTAGAAAACGGTTCTTGTTTAATTTCGCCGTTTCGTTGGATAACTAGAAAATCTACCGTAACGTCGTACGCTATAGCAATCTCCTTTTCCACGCTATCGGTGCCGTATGGCTTTTACAAGATTTATCAAGGAATACATTATGTCTAACACTGTTACTATTATTAAGTACTAAAGAATTACAATAGCCAGCACAACGCTGGCTATTTTTTTATGTATAAGTAAGGCTTATGGCTCTTAAACCCACCATTTATAAATTCCGAATTTCTCTTTCAGACACTAACCGTGACCTCTACGACTCGACTCAACTGACTGTCGCGCAGCACCCATCTGAAACGGTGCCACGTATGATGGCGCGTATTCTTGCCTTTTGTGTAAAGTGGCAACCTGATTTAGCGCTCACCAAGGGCTTATCAACCACCGAAGAACCCGACCTATGGGTAAAATCACTTGATGACCAAATTCAAACTTGGATTGACATCGGTGAGCCTTCACTCGATCGAATTAAGAAAGCATGTCGTTTGGCCACAAACGTCGACGTATTCTCATTCAATAGCAAGTCTGACGTTTGGTGGGAGCAAACCAAGAATAAGGTTCACCAGTATGATGTAAGCATTTACCAATTTGACTGGAATGGTATTGAGGCCTTGTCAGAAACCATCGAGCGCAGTATGGACCTGTCGGTAATGATTACCGGAGATAGCCTGTTTGTCGATTCAGATAAAGGCTCATTTGAAATTGCGTTAACGAGCTTGCAGTCGAATGACTGAGTTAGAAAAGCAACTAATTGCCATTGACGCGCAAGATCTGCCGCCAGTGGTATCTCGAACCAAAGCTTGGACGCAATTTTGTGAACACCACTCTTATTTGTTTGAAAAAGCGCTGAAAAGAAAGCCTGACAACTCTTCCACTAGCCATTTGCTCGGGATCTTGACCAAAGCTCATATCGAAGCGAGTAGCTATATAGAGTCTAATGGATCGTCTATGCAGGCAATGCACCAAGCCTTTAACGATAACTTGGGCAAACAGCATGCGAACAGATTTGAAGAACAAGGCATGGAGCAACTGGCACTATGCACTCATTTATGGCTCTACTTACAAGGCTATTTAAAACTCGATTTCAGCCTTGCCAATGACCATGCTCACAACACTTCTGAATTGATCTCATCGATCAATAACCATGATGTGCAAAAGCTAAGGACAGAGTTTTTAGCCAGCTACTACCTCGGCGCTGAAAAGTCACCAGTGAAATCCAGCAGTGCGTTCAAGCCGCTAGAATGGTTAAAGAAGTGGTTTAATTGATAAATGGCCCTGAGGTAGGGCCATCTAAGTTCGTCAATACTATAGGTAGGTATGAGGGCCAAACACTTCGTAGTGAATGCGGTCACGATCAACACCAAGCGCTTCTAGTTGACGTACTACCGACTCCATAAAACCCACTGGGCCACACAGATAAAAGTCTGCGCTACTTAGCGGTAGTTCTTTGGCGACTAGACTAATATCTAACTCACCGGAAAAATCCGCACCCGCTTCATTCAAATACCACGTGAAGCCCAGCCAATTATTTTGCTCGACTAACAGCGCGGTCTCTTGCTGAAACGTGTGCTGCTTTTGATCGTTACACGCATATAAAACACTAACATCTTTTTTATTTTTATCCGCTAAGATCTGCATCATAGCTTGAATGGGTGTGACACCTACCCCCGCAGAAACCAACACAACAGGCTGCTGTTTTTCTTGGTAGAAAAAGTCACCTGCTGGGGCGTATAAGCTGACTACATCGCCTTGGTTAACTTCATCATGTAAGAAATTTGATAC
>NZ_JATABG010000112.1:0-9656 GCF_036533755.1 Vibrio sp. M260118
ATTGCCAGAATTAAATCTGGCTTGAATGGATTCACTTTTCAGACAGGGCAGAAAGCTGCCGAAGCAGTAGAGGTCTGGTAATGTCACTTTTAGAAGTTAAAAACCTTCGAATTGAGTACCCTTCGCGACATGGTGTTCATGCCGCAGTTAAATCACTCTCCTTTAATATTGAGCGCGGAGAGATCGTCGGCGTTGTTGGCGAGTCTGGTGCAGGTAAATCAACCGTAGGTAATGCGGTTATTGACCTTCTTAGCCCTCCGGGGCGTATCGCAAGTGGCGATGTCTATTTAGATGGCGAACAAATCTCTGGTCTAACGCCAGATCAGATGCGCAGTGTACGGGGTTCTAAAATTGGGTTTATCTTCCAAGACCCGATGACTTCTCTAAACCCACTTTTTACTGTTGAGCAGCAACTTAAAGAGACGATTCATGCCAACATGAAGGTTTCTGATGAAGAAGCGTATCAACGTGCATTATCTTTGATGCAGCAGGTGGGTATTCCTCAACCAGAAAACCGTCTTAAACAGTACCCACACCAATTTTCTGGTGGTATGCGTCAGCGTGTGGTGATTGCTATTGCGCTTGCAGGTGAGCCTGACCTTATTATTGCCGATGAGCCGACTACGGCGTTGGATGTGTCTATCCAAGATCAAATTCTAAGTTTGATCCGCGATTTGTGTATCAAGAATAACGTGGGTTGTATGCTGGTTACCCATGACATGGGTGTCGTGTCTAACGTGACTGACCGTGTGGCGGTTATGTATCGTGGTGACTTAGTTGAGTTTGGCCCAACGGCAAAAGTACTTGGCGACCCAGACCACTCATACACGCGTAGTCTGATTTCTGCTGTCCCTCGTTCAGATATGAAGCTCGATCGCTTCCCATTGGTCAGCTACATTGAAGAAGCGCACGAGATGGAGCCGCTTGATGTTAAGAACCACTGGTTAGGTCAAAGCCAAGACCACCGAGATTACACAGGTTCACTGCTGAATGTTGAGAACGTAAATCTACGTTTTATAACCAAAGATTCACTGTTTGAAAGTCGCCGTGAATATGTTCAGGCGTCAAACAATGTCAGCTTTGAAGTATATGAAGGCGAGACGTTCGGTCTTGTCGGTGAATCGGGCTCAGGTAAATCGACTATTGCACGAGTAATTGCCGGTTTATACGCGCCTAACTCCGGTAAGGTGAGCTTTGAAGGTATCGATCTAACCTCACTTAAGTCAGAGAAAGAGCGCCGTCCGCTGCGTCGTCAGATGCAGATGGTGTTCCAGAACCCATACACTTCAATGAACCCGCGGATGAAGATCTTTGACATCATCGCGGAGCCGATTCGATTCCACAAATTAACTAATAGTGAAGCTGAAACCAGACAGATCGTTAACGATCTACTTGATCACGTCGGTTTAGGTCAAATGGCGGGTGTAAAATATCCACACGAGTTCTCAGGTGGTCAGCGTCAGCGTATTTCTATCGCTCGCGCATTGGCAACTCGTCCACGCCTTCTTATCTGTGATGAGCCTACCTCTGCATTAGACGTATCGGTTCAAGCACAGATTTTGAACCTGCTCAAAGATCTACAGGATGAGCTCAATCTAACCATGCTGTTTATCAGTCACGATTTACCCGTTATTCGTCAGATGTGTGACCGAGTGGGTGTGATGCAGATGGGCACACTGTTGGAAGTTGCCCCAACAGAACAGTTATTTAGAACACCTCAACACGAGTACAGTAAACAACTGATTTCATTAATGCCTGAATTCACAGGCTTAAGAGAAGAAGTAAAAACGGCATAAGTCGTAAACCTTTCCCGTCTTCCGCAGGTTGGCGGGCAATAAACAGAGCACACACAACTAGGGATGAATCCCGCATAAGGAGTTATGCAGATGAGCATGAAAACCAAGATTGCAGTCGCGGTAGCGGTAGTGGCTGCTGGTGGTATCTATTTTGCGATGCAACCTAAAGAAGAAAAAGTTGCAGAGCAAGTGACTGAAAAAGTAGAACAGGTTTCAGTACAAGAAGTCGCGATTAAAGTTGCGTATGATGCAGACCCAGTATCTCTTGACCCACATGAGCAATTGTCTGGCGGTACACTACAGATGTCTCATATGGTGTTTGATCCGCTGGTTCGTTACACCCAGTCTCTTGATTTTGAATCTCGTCTGGCAGAAAGCTGGGAGCGCGTAGATGAGACGACTTTCCGTTTTGTTCTGCGTAAAGGTGTTAAATTCCACTCAGGTAACGAGCTAACCGCTGATGATGTGGTATGGACGTTTAATCGTCTGCAAAACTCTCCAGACTTCAAAGCAATCTTCGAACCGTACGAGAAGATGGTTAAAGTTGACGATTACACGGTAGAACTTGTATCTAAGGGTGCATACCCATTGGTTCTTCAAACGGCAACTTACATCTTCCCAATGGACAGCAAGTTCTACACTGGTACAACGGCCGATGGCAAAGACAAGGGTGAAGTGGTTAAGCACGGTAACTCATTTGCTTCAACTAACGTATCCGGTACAGGTCCATTCATTGTTACTTCTCGTGAGCAAGGTGTAAAAGTCGAGTTCGAACGTTTCGACGGTTACTGGGATAAGAACACAGGCAACGTTGACAAATTAACATTGGTACCAATCAAAGAAGATGCAACTCGTGTTGCAGCCCTTCTATCTGGCGATGTAGATATGATTGCGCCAGTAGCACCAAACGATCACGAGCGCGTGACAGGTGCTTCAAATGTAGAGCTAGTCACTCTACCTGGTACACGAATCATTACGTTCCAAATGAACCAAAGCAGCAACGAAGCGCTTAAAGATGTTCGCGTTCGTCAGGCGATTGTTCACGCAATCAACAATGAAGGTATTGTTGATAAAATCATGAAAGGCTTCGCTACCGCAGCTGGCCAGCAAGGTCCTGAAGGTTATGCCGGTTACAGCGCAGATCTAACGCCACGTTACGATCTCAAGAAAGCTAAGCAGCTGATGAAAGAAGCTGGTTACGAGAAAGGCTTTACCCTATCTATGATGGCGCCAAACAACCGTTACGTGAACGATGCGAAAATTGCTCAAGCGGCAGCGGCAATGCTATCTAAGATTGGCATCAAGGTTGATCTGAAGACTATGCCTAAAGCGCAATACTGGCCTGAGTTCGATAAGTGTGCCGCAGACATGTTGATGATCGGCTGGCACTCAGATACAGAAGATTCAGCGAACTTCTCTGAGTTCCTGACTATGACTCGCAACGAAGAGACGGGTAAAGGTCAGTACAACTGTGGTCACTACTCAAGTGCTGAAGTGGACAAGCTGGTAATGGATTCAAACGTAGAAACGGATCCTGCTAAGCGTGCACAGATGCTGCAGCAAGTAGAAACTACGCTGTACAACGAAGCGGCGTTTGTTCCTCTACACTGGCAAAACCTAGCGTGGGGCGCGAAGTCTAACGTCGATATCGCTCCGATCGTTAACGCAATGAACTTCCCTTACTTTGGTGACTTAGTCGTTAAATAATGGGTTGAAGTAAATTGGGCATCTGCAGGTGTAGGTGCCCAAATTTTTGGTGCTTAACTTTGTTTCAGTCGGGTTGAGTGCCATTTTTAAGACTGAAGAATGCAGCCGAATATTCTAGTGACATTGAGTTTAATGGCTTGCAGACTGAAATCTATGGAAAGTTAAAGGGGCAAGGAATGTTTTCGTTTCTGGTCAAGCGCCTGTTTCAGGCACTGATAGTGATGTTTGTGATCAGTTTAGTGGCGTTTGCCATTCAGGATAACCTTGGCGACCCACTGCGTGAGCTTGTTGGTCAGTCGGTTTCTGAATCAGAGCGTCAAGCTTTGCGTGACGAATTAGGTCTGAATGATCCCTTCATTACAAAATACACGCGCTTTGTAGGCAATGCTCTACAAGGTGATCTAGGTACTTCTTACTTCTTCAAACGCCCAGCGGTTGAAGTGATTCTTGATAAATTAGTGGCGACTCTCGAACTGGTATTCGGTGCGACGCTTATTATCGTATTCTGTTCGATACCTCTTGGTGTTTACTCTGCAATTCATCCAAAAAGCATATTTACTAAAGTGGTGATGGCGGGAAGCAGTATCGGTATCTCTATCCCCGTGTTCTTAACCGCGATCATGCTGATGTATGTCTTTTCGATTGAGTTGGGGTGGCTACCATCGTACGGACGTGGTGAAACCGCCAACTTACTTGGTTGGGAATCGGGTTATTTCACCCTTGATGGGCTGGCACACCTCATCTTGCCATGTGTGGCCTTAGCATCAATTATGTTGCCACTATTTATTCGCTTAGTGCGCGCTGAAATGCTTGAGGTACTAAGCTCTGAGTACATCAAATTTGGTAAGGCTAAAGGCTTAGCGCTGAACAAAATCTATTACCAACATGCACTCAAAAATACCATGCTGCCAGTTCTTACTGTCGGTGGTGTACAGATTGGTACTATGGTGGCCTATACCATTCTTACCGAAACGGTATTCCAATGGCCTGGTACAGGGTTCCTTTTCTTAGAAGCGATCAACCGTGTTGATACACCACTTATCACTGCATACGTTATTTTCGTCGGCCTGATTTTCGTTGTTACCAACACCATTGTTGACTTGTTGTACGGCATCATCAACCCAACCGTAAACCTAACAGGTAAAGGAGCGTAATCATGACTCAATTAGCCGCAGCTCCTTCTCGTTGGGAGCGTTTTAAGCAATCGGATTTTTTGTACTACTTTAAGCGCGACAAAGTCGCAATGGCGAGTTTTAGCGTATTTCTGGTTTTCTTGGTATTGGCGTTAGCTGCACCAATTTTGTCACCCACTGACCCATACGATCTCGCGTCGATTGATATTATGGATTCTGAGCTACCACCGTCTTGGATGGAAGACGGTGACGAGCGCTTCGTACTTGGTACTGATGAGCAAGGTCGAGACATTCTTTCGACGATTCTTTACGGTTCACGCTTATCTTTGACCATAGGTTTCTTGGCGGTCGGCCTTCAACTGATTCTCGGTATTGTTATTGGTCTTTCTGCGGGTTACTTCGGTGGCCGGATTGATAGCTTCTTGATGCGTTTTGCTGATGTGCAGTTGTCGTTTTCGACCATGATGGTAGCGATCATTGTTTCTGCAATTTTCAAAGCTAGCTTCGGCAGTGACTTTTACAGCCAATATGCGGTAGTCATGCTGGTGGTTATCATTGGTGTGGCCGAATGGCCGCAATATGCGCGTACCATTCGCGCTTCAGTGCTGGCTGAGAAGAAGAAAGAGTATGTTGAAGCGGCACGCGTAATGGGCTTTAAAGCACCACGTATTATGTTCCGCCACATTTTGCCGAACTGTTTATCGCCAATCTTGGTTATTTCGACAGTACAGGTGGCAAACGCCATTATGTCTGAGGCGGCACTTTCTTTCCTAGGTTTAGGTCTACCAGTAGACCAACCTTCGTTAGGTGCGTTGATTAGTATTGGATTTAACTACATCTTCTCTGGTGCGTGGTGGATTACAGCATTCCCAGGCATCGTTCTAGTGACTCTGGTTTTGGTTATCAACCTACTTGGTGACTGGTTACGTGATGTATTTAACCCAAAAATCTATAAAGGGTGATCCAACCCTAAGATTTGATTATAAAAACCTCACTACACTAAGAGCCGTAAGTCATTGCGGCTCTTTTTTTGCATTCTCAATATCAGGGCAGTGAACCGTCAATAAAGTCACTATAGTAATCCACTTAGATGGATAAACTCCAAGTTAAGTTTACAGAGTATGGATATCAATATGGCCTCAAAGCCGAAACAAACTTATTTGAAGTGTTGGAGCCTTGCTGCAGCGCTCGCCTTGAGTGCTTTATCAGCCCCAACGCTTGCTGAAGAATTTTTGTGTGATGCAACTCAGGCATCAACTAATGAGCTGCCGTTGTTAGATAAATCATGTCCAATTGGTAAAGGGCTATGGGGAAAGTCTAAGCCGCGTGGCACAGAATCGACTTTCTGGATTCAGTGTGGTGTGTTTAGCAAGCCACTCTCACTACCTAAGGCTAAGAAGCTATATCAACATATCTCTACCGATGTTTGGGCGAAACCGGAAGGGAAGGCTTATCGCTGTTTAGTGGGTCCTTACCAAGATTTCTCACAGGCGAAGGCAGACTTAGCCAAAGTGAAAACTGAGCCTGGCTATAAAGAAGCGTTTGTTCGTGAAGTGGTTAAGGGGGCCCCTGCTAAACCTGTAGCCGCTAAACCTAAGTCGCAATCTAAGCCAAAGCAGCTGGCAAAAGCAGCTTCTCAACAGTCTACGACGATTATTCCGGCTCCGGTCAGAGCGAAGAAACAACCCGAGACAATTAAGCCAGTGGCGGAAAAACCGAAACAGCGCCAGACAGAGGTGTCAATTCGCCTGTCAGCCGCAGTATCAGGATTAGAATATAAAGTTCCTTACACCATGTTTAGTGATGACCAGTTCTATATGGAGCACGATCTACCATGGAACAGGCTTGATTACGAAGGCGCTTACAAAACGTGTTATCGCTTAGGAATGCGCTTAGCAACTTCTTCCGAATGGAAGGCATTACTCGATTCCAACGTGATGCAAAAAGATAAATGGCCAATGCACTTACCGTATTGGGGAGCAGATAGGGTTGGCCTCTTCACTAGCGGTAAAGTCAATCAGCTTAAAGGCACCTCTTTACTGAATATTGTGTGCGTTAAGTAATGCAAAAGGCCGGTAGCACGGTCGCTACTGGCTTTTCTGTTCTGCTTCTGCCAACAGTTCCAAATACTTCTTCTCAACAAAGCTTTTCTCTTTGGCCATGTGCTGAAGTTGCTGTTTTGAGGTTTCCAGTTTAGCCGCCAACTCAGAAGTCGTATCCTGAGCACTAAGTTGCTGCTTGTACGACTCAATCTCATCTAACAACTGCTGTTTCTCTTGTTGAAACTCTTGAGCTAAGTTCGCGACCCCACCAGACTCGCTGATTTGAATGTACTCTTTCTCTAGCTGTTCGAACTGCTTCTCTAACTGCTCATTTTCAAGTTGTAAGCTTTCTACGGTATCGGTCTGCTTGAGTAAGCGAGTTTTGGTCTTACGCAGTCCATTGATGCTTTTATCCAAATCGCCTTTGAGCTTTTTGATCAGTCGGTGAGATTTATTGAGCTTTTTGTTGAGTTCTTCAATCGATTCTTTTTCCTGAGCGCTGAGCTCTCCTTTGGCAGCTTTGATTTGCGACACTTGGTTTTCAAGCGCTTGTTGGATAACAATCAAGTCATTTAGGGTGTCACCGTTGTCAGCGGTATAGCTGAGTGCTTTGTCGACAGACTGCTGACAGAGTTCATAGGTATTCCTATCCATATCGCGACCGCTCACCACTTGGCGAGCAAATTGGCGAAACTCACGTAGGATTAAAAGCAGAATGACAAACCACACTAATAGGATCAGTAACCCAAAGTCGACCGCGAGGGCAATTAGGTTTTCAGTAGTCAAAAACGGCATTAATTCCATCAATAAATACACAAGTTGGGACAGTCATCGGGTGTAAGTTTAGTTGCCGGTAAAAATAATGCCTATAATTTAGACAGTTCAGTGTGGGGAGGTGGTGGCCAATAGTGAAAATTCTGATTGTAGATGACAGTAAAGCAACATTAGAGATTGTAAGACGAGGACTAGAAACCTTTAGTTACTGTCGTTTATCGATCGAGAAAACCAGCAGCGCAACACAAGCGCTAGAATTAGCCAAACAGTGGAACCCTGAAATTGTGTTGACCGATTGGTATATGCCGGATATGACAGGTTTAACGCTCACGCAGGAACTGATGCGGCTTAGCTCAGAGATTAAAGTTGGTATGATCACTACGGTGGATGATAAAGCGCTAATCCGACAGGCTTATGACGCAGGAGCGAGTTTCGTATTAACTAAGCCGTTTGAAGATGATGACCTTCACCGACAATTATTGCCTCTGGTCAAATGGGTAGAAGAGAGCAAGCAGGCGCTCGACGCCATTGGTGGAGTGCAAAAAGAGTTGGCCCTACCCAAACTTTCCCAGCTTGAGAAATTACTGCAACGGGAGCTCGGTGATGGTTTGTCGTTAACCAATATCGCTGTACAAAAGTTTGATGATAGTAAAATACCCTGTCTTTTAGCTGTTTATGAAGATACAGCCACACAGCGACCACGAGCTGTGGCTATGCTCGACTTGTTCGCTATTTGCGTTTTTGCCCAAGCCAATAGTGCTATTTCCAAAGCAGAACTAAAGCAAGTGGCGCAGAGTAAGACCGCGAGTAAAGAGGTTCTTGATGCATGTCAGTTGGTACTCGACCGCTCAGCTTTGGCCTTTTTAGACAGCAAAACGCGCAAAAGCTTACGCTTGAAGGATATCAGCTTTGTCCCTAGTGCTTTCGATAAGCTGAAAACACTTTATGACAAAGGGGCGGATAAGCGGGTCGATTTCACCTGTCAGCTTAATGGCAAGCTGACAGGTAAGCTGACAGGTAAGGTGACGATTGTTGGTTTTTAATCGGCAAACAAAAAGCAGACACTCGGTCTGCTTTTTGTTTTAACTACGCGTGATACGGGATCAACGCATAGTACTTCTCTACCCTTTATATCCCACTCTGGAAGTTTTCTGGAAACCATTGCTTGGCCACGGTGAGGGTCGTTTTTCCAGAGAATACAAAAAACTGCTCTTTTTTGAAGAAAATGTAAGTCTGGAAAACTACTTTTCCAGACTTAAGCGTCATGAAACTTTTTTCAATCTTATATTATTTCGTTTTTTCTGATGGAAAACACTTATCTACACCATCGAATTTGATCTTATTTAACTTTTTTGCTGTCTTAAACATAGAGCAAATCAAGCTCTTTTTTTTGTCATCACTTGCGACCCAATAGTGGCCATAATTATGGTAAATCCATTTACCAGAATCCTTTGTAATTTCACTATTTAACTTACTCACGGGAGGTTTGTAATGTCTAATTATCTCGTAAGCACTACTTTTTTCGTCTTTTGTAGCTTCTTTGTAAATGATCCATTCAATGTCACTGAAATCGATATTTTCTAAAGAAGAGCCTTTAAATACCTTGTCAATATTTGACTCTTTCACATAAAACTTTGCATTAATTGGTTTCCCAATATTTAAGTTAGAAATCTCTGATCCAGTAAATATGACGTCTTTAAAAACGACATGCTCAAAGTGTGGATGGTTCAACTCACTATTAATAAAAGAAGTGTTGTCAAGGTTCAACTTAGTTGGAGCTAGCGGGTCATCGCCAACTATTCCTCGAAACTGTACATTAGTTAATTCACTGTCAATAAAACTTAAGTTATCGACATGACCAAAATACATTCCTTTGTAGCTAGGCATTTTCCAGAACTCTACATTCGTTAACGTGCTTTTAATAAATTGCGAGTTATAAACATGGCTGCCGAAGGAACTAGACATGAGTATAGTGTCTTCAAAATACATCCCGCTCATGTATACACCGTCAAAACTAACGTAAGAAAGCTCGGCATTTGAAAATGTTACATCTTCTAAATACTCGCTGCTTACTTTAGTAAAGGAAAGCTTTGTTCTGATGAATCCCCTAATGATTTTTATCAAAATCATTAAGTTAAGGTAGATACACATCTTGTCATATGATCAAATGGTTTCGCCAAAAATCAATAATCAGACAACAAAAT
>NZ_JATABG010000113.1:0-9638 GCF_036533755.1 Vibrio sp. M260118
AAAACTTTTTCAAGATAACAAAGCCATATGCTACTGTGATAATAACAATCGAAATATGGAGAAAGCAAAATGATCGAAGGTGCATTGATTGGTGTTGGATTATTCGTCTGCGTGCTGGTTGGCGCTGGCATTGCACGATGGAAGCTAGGCAGAATGGATTTGTTTGATGTTAATGACAATGAGCCTTTAGCCGATCGCATGGCTCGTGTGAAGAAAGACCGAGAAGATAAAAAGCGAAAATAGAAAAAGCCCCATTATTGGGGCTTCCACAATCACTCAACAACTAAACCGCCTATCTGGAGCTGGCTGTCATTTTGGTAGCACGCTAATTCACGCCCTAGCTGATACCCCACACAAACTGCAACCAATAAACCAACTGATAAAAGTATTTTGCTTTTCATTGTTCACCTATTTTCTAAATTGAAATCTTAAATCATTAATCACACTGACTTGTGATTTAGGCGGCTTGAGTGAGTTAACCAACTTTTGCGCCTCCGCCCGCATAGCCTTGTAATCTTGAGCGAGTAGGTAGAATGGATCGCTATACGGAAGACCGGCAAACACCGCACCGCCAAACCTTGATAACCAGTAACGTGGGCGCTTCGTGTGATAATCAGCCGCCACTGCTCGCGCTAAATTATCTAGTTCTTGAGAAGTGAAAAAAGTTTTAATCTCCATGCTCGCCCCTTCGCTATTTACTGTGCAATATTGCGCATTGTTTTTAATGCGGTTATTGAGGTTCGCAGTGACCTAGCAGCCTTTAAGGTATCAAGATCTTTGTCGCCTTGCTGTTTCAGCTTCTTAGCTGCGTTTATTGCGAGTTGTGCCTCGCTCAATGGCTTACTTTGTGGAGTTGACCACGATTGATAAAGGGCGATCTCTGCGTCCAATTCTGCCGCTTTTACGCGTAACTTCTCGGCTTGTTGTTGAAGTTTTGGAATGCTTGCGATTAGTTGTCGCCTTGCTTGTTCCGGTGTTATTGAATACATGGCTTTACTCCAAAGAAAAAACCGCCACAGTGGGGATAGGCGGCTAGGTTTGGGGGTTACATTACATCGTCGGCATCCATGCGGGCAGGCTTACCAGAAGTGTGGTTGTGCGGCTCTGGTTCATCGCAGCGATCTGTATGAGTTGACTCTCGTAGGTCTACCACATAAGACTGAATAGGGCTTTTTTCTTCAACTTGAACAGGCGCAGGATTTAAGATCTCGTCAGCGTTAGCCTTTACGTGGTCAAGATTAGCTTTTGCCGCTTCTAGTTCCTTTGTTGCCTTAGTTGTTTCGTATGCAGTGTGTGGTTTGATTGGCTCAAAATTACCGAAATGCGGATTGTAGGATTGGCTATCCATGTTAACTAGATCGGCTACGTGGTGAGACGTTGCGTAGAATTTCCACGCCTTTACGATTTGCGCGGCACTTAGCTTGCCACCGTTGCCAGCTTGCGACATTGCCTCCAGTGTCTCGATAAGCTCTTTTAACTGCTCATTAGCCTTAACCGCCAGTGCATTAACTTGGCTAGCTTCTGCTTTGGTTCGTTTAAGGTGCGTATCTGCTTTATCTACCTTTGATTGTGCATCACCAATAAGCGCGTCAATTTTTGCTTGATACTCGGCTTCTGCTTGCTCTAGTTCTAGCAATTCACGCATAGCGTTTGCTTCTGCTAGTTGTTTAGCGCGTTGCTCGATAGGTGTTGATTTATCAGCTTTGATGCCAGTGATAGCCGCTGCGATTTCTTGTAGTTTAGTTTTGAAATTCATATTTTAAGCCCCTTCAATTTGTCTGTTAATTATACCAAACGAGATCGACGCACTAAACGATTAATTGAGTTTAAGTTATTGTTTTTAATATCATTTAGTGTGTAGTTAATTAACTAAGGTATGATAAAACCGTAAACCAATGGAAACCAAAAAATAGTTTCTTGGGGATTGGCAATTATCTGAAAAATGTGGGTTTTACGGGGGTTGCGTGTTGAACCTCACAAACGGAAGCATATCTAAATTACTGCCTTTGTATGTGGTACTATTCTAGTAGAGCTTCATTGACTGCGAGAGGCAAGCACCTCAGGCAAAACTGCCTTGAAATGAATCATAGTTTCCAGAACCTAATTGTTTTGATGGTAGGCGGCTCGCAGTGAGGTTTCAAAGCGGAAAGGCAAGCAATGACACAAGTTTAATCAATCGTTTAACCTCGTGCGTTACAGCACGATAAACAAGGCGGCACATATGACTAATAAACCTATGTCAGAACAAAGGTTAATGAAAGTAAAAAAGGTAGCTGAGATTGTCGGCATTACAGCAACGGCATTGCATCGGTATATTAAAAAGCGTTGCCCATCTGCTAAGACTGGGACACTGGTTGATCTCTGGCATGGCTCAGATAGCGAGGGCGAGGATACTACCGTTCCAGCTGGGGAAACCAAGTTTTGCGACTACCTGATCGAGCGTGGTGTTGATCCATGGCTGCCACATATCCCAATTGCTACAGAAAGACGTAATCCCCAAGCTATGTTGGGCGTTAGCCAGTCTCAAGACTCTATCAATAAGCTCAAGAACAAACAGATCATGCGTGAACGCGAATACGCTCGACAAGCGATTGATGAACTGGACACAAGTTGGGTTGAGGTGTGACAAAAAGACGGGATCATTTCTATCCCGTCTGGTGTGTTAATTATTCAAGTAGCTAGGATGAACAAAGTATTGAACTAATGCTTTTCCTTTTCCTTTTGGTGGTGTCGTTACTTCTTGAATATATCCACGCTCAATAAGTGCCTGTAATGCATTTTCACGGTTTTCTATCGACGTCAGACCTTTCCAATCTCGCTTACTCAACTCTGCTTTAGTGAAGCATACGCCTAGTTTATCTAAGCGTTCAACCAATAATTTAGCTGGTGCTAGTTCTTGCTCAACTTTAAAGAAAGTCATAATTCGCAAAGCATGAGCCTCTAAATAAGTCATCCATTTAATAGCACGCTCTAAATGCTCAATGCCGATCTTATTACTTGGCTCTGGTGATTCACCCACCAACGTAGAACCACATTCATTAAGTAAGTGAAATACTAATGCCAGCTTTGCACAAAGAGCCGTATATTTACCTAACATGCTTTGTAGTTGGTTACTGGCTGACTTTTCACGCTTCACCATGTTAGATGCGTATTCCGTCCATAGTTTCTGCGCCTCACTATCAAAACTGCAAACTAAAGGCTGATCCGCTTCTCCAAGATAGGCTAAGGCTTCAAACACTGATTTAGCGGTCATTTCTGCCATGATGTTAGGTGCTTGGTCTACATATTCCATGCCGTGAAAATCTGGGTAAACCATCATTTGTAATAGTCGCTCTAATAAACCATCGTCACCCGTTCCGTTCTCTTTTCCTGCTAATAGTGGGGTGATCTTAGCTGGTTGGATGCCGCCCATAATTGAAGCAATTACACGATCAAGCTCTATATTCTTTCGAGTCACACGCTCTTGGCTGTATGAACCAAAGCCGTTAAACGCTTCCAAATAAAAACCACGTTCGTGTTGTCGGTCTGCTCTATCCATAGCTAAAAGCCATGCGCTTAGCTCATCTCGAAATACCAACACGCCTAACGGATTTTTCTCTAGTCGCATCGCTAACGCTTCACTGGTTGAATCATTAATCACCACATTGCGAACCTTTGGCGGCTCTGGTGTTTGGCGCTTCGCCTGTCTTTTGATTTCTAACGCCTTGGCTCTGTCACCTGCCGCTAATGCTTCTTTTGCTTTGAGCTTGGCTTCTTCTTCAAGCTCTGCCGCTAATTCAATCTCTAATTCGTAAATATCCAGCTTTTCAGCGTTGAGTTTATCTATAACTTTTTTTTGCGCGTGCTCTAATAACTTACGCCCACAGCCTAAAGATGGGGTTTTCTTCGTACTTGGCTGACCAACTGCGCCACCCCATAACGTAGGCACTAACCGCCAGCCTGTATCCTTTTCCTTTGGCTGAATTTCGCATGAGCCACCGATAAGCGCACCCGCGGCAATAACGCAACTAATAGCCGCATAATCAATCGGTGCTTTATCCATTCTATATGCATGATCAACTACATACGCCCTTAGCTGCTTAGGTAGTAACTCATCAGCGTTAAACTCTGGTACTGGTCGCAATTGAACATTAAACGGCTTCGGTTCTTCCCACACTAACTGATCTTGCTGTGCTGTTAAGTCTCTAAATTCATGTAACTCTGCCACCTGCATTTGTGCGCTGTTCCCATCATTTGCAGCCATAAATAAACGTTGGTTGTGAGTATTAATAGAAACCCCGTTTTCATTTTTCAGCTCATCGCCTAGCTGTTTAAGTGCCGCTTCAAAATTGCCGTTGTGTTCATAGTGGCAATACAGATCGAACTTATCTCTGCTGTATCCTGTTAATGGATCGCTTGTATGGCTTGAAACATAACGCCCGTTTACATCATCACGATAGGAAATAAACACGCCAGCCATGCCGCTAGTGCTTTGGGGGTGTAACCATTTCTTACCTCGTTTTTTATAGCCATATTTAGCTAATAAAACTCTCCAATCGTTCAACTGGTTAAATGTATCAATAGGGGATATTTGCCCCATAGAAAGGCTAATATTTCTCGGCTTTGCTGCTGTGGTATTTGCTGCTTGTTCTTCGATCTCTTTTGCTTGCTCTGCTGCCAATAAAGCCGCTTGCTGTGCAAAGTAAGATTGAAAAACGTCCAGCGGTTCGCCTCGCTCAATCTTGAATTGATAATGGTCTTTATTGAAATAGCTTAATGCTGGTAAATAGCTAATCTGCTGGCTTCGGCTGGTGCAATCATCACCATCTAATGAGATAACTAAAGCCGCTTGCAGTGCCTGCCAGTGATCAAGGTCTACCGCTTGAGCAATTGGAACAACCACACGCCAGCGTTTATCCTCTGGCTTGCTGCTCATCGTTGAATAGATGTAGTAACAGTCTATTCCATTACCTTTAAGGTTGGCTTCTATCGCCTCTAGTAGGCTGTCACCATCATCAATATCAGCAACCAAGCAAGTGTAATGATTGTGTTTTTCTACCGCATCCTTTCGCTTGCTGGTCGCCACATCGGACGGAAGAAACCAAGGGCAATTGGATTTAGCTTGTCTTAATTTGTTATTCGCATCGGGTTTGAACTGGCTTAGATCTGCTGGGTTCTCGATAGCATGAATAAGGTCATTCAAATTAATAAGGGTGAAACTATCAGTTTCATTATGATTTGAGCCAGTAGTAAACTGCATTTCTAAATTCACGAACTGACTTAAAATAGATGAATCTTGAGTCGTCATAGACTAATATTTCCTATTGAAGATGGTTAACGGTTTCTGTCGCCAAACTTCTACCGCTAACCAGATTTACCTAAAGAGCCTGCTGTTTTTCAGTGGGCTTTTTGCTATCTAACAGTGTACGAACTTGCTTTTTAGGTGTGTTCGTGTGGCTTGCAATCATTTCTATAACCGCTCTTTGCTTTGACTTTGATAACGTCCAGAAAAAGCCGTTTAAAATAGCTTTGTTAATGTGAACACCTAGATCATGCATCTTAGATAAAACGCTAGTATCTGATTGCTGAATCCATTCTTTATGCTGCTGATTGAAAGCATGTGTTCTCGGTCGTGGTGGTTTAGTTATCATTGAAGCCTCCACACTTAATACAACCGCCATAAAACAGATCGCTAGCTAGCTGTTCATAGTCACAATGACTGCAATTTTCTAGCTCTGGTTTTTTCTGCTTTGCGTGTAGCTTTCGATTTACTGCTTTCACTCGTTTAAGCGTCCACTCGTAACCATGCTGCTCTATTGAACGTTTAATATTCCCTTCGGCTCTGTCCTTTCGCTCCTTATCCAGCTTTTGCTTTAATAGCTTTTTCTGGGTGCTGCGGTTGCTTAGTAAGTCATGCAATCCGCTTTTCGTCATTAGGTGTAGAACCTTGTTACCTTTGCCCGTTTTGGCTGATTCAATAGGGATCAAATAATCAAGTCTCAGACTGCTGATTAATGCATCCTCTTTGTCTACTTGCTTGCTGGCTGTCTCTCTGCCTGCTGGCTCGAAAGTTTCACCATTCATCAGATCAATAAGCGTTTTCAGCTTATCCATTGGCATTTGTCGAACCTCGCCCCATAGTTTTGGCTGTTCGATCATCAGGGAATCAACTGTGAACATAATTAAGCTGCTCCCTGCTGTTCTAGCCACTCTTTCAGGGTTTCAGGCTTCCAGCCTAGTGTTCTGTTCCCTAACTTTATGCCCTCGGGAAACTTCCCATCACGCACCCAAACCCACAGAGTTCGACGGTCACGGTTTAGAAACTCACACATTTGAGTAATTGAAATTAATTTATCAGGCATACACTTAACTCCTTTTGTCTCGTTGCGTTGTGTATGCTGATACTTTAGCTATCGGGGTCTTATTCTTGTATTCGTGGTTTTAGCTAATTTTTAAGAGTAAAAAACCGAACATACGCACCTAAAGAAAATCGGAATATATAAGGTGAATAGGTGATTTAACCGCGCGTTCATCGCCATACTTTTGCATTGTTCTAGCTAGTTCTGTGGATTCCACAAAAATGCTTAACACTCGATATAGTGGTGCATCGCCTCCTTTGGGAAGCAACCTAGATTGTGTCGTGTGAAATATACGGACTAACAATGTAGCTATGATGCAAACAAAGCTATCAATTGGTTCTTTGAGATCACGAGGCTCTAGTTTGTCTAGTAGTTTGCCCACTGCCATAGATGCAGCGTTATAATGGTCACGCGCTTCTTTTAGTTTCAGCAAATAGTTTTCTAACGGTTCACCATTTATTGTTTCGTTGGATTGCAAGATCTCTAATCTATGCTCTAGACCATTGAATAGTTTTTGATATGCCTTATCTGCCCTATTGAACAGATTCTTTCCTTTCTTTGTATCTTTGGCTTGCAGATCGTGGTTATTAGATACTTCATCAAAACTAACGGGGTATTCATATCGAATATGAACAAGCCAATGTTTGGCAATCTGAACAACCAAGAAAGCTGAACCAAGCATTTCACCTATGTAGTTCTCACTTTCAACTGCTAAGTTATCGTAATCAGATCTTTGTTTTCCTAGCTCCTCATAGGCTGCTAGCGACTTGCTTTTTAACTCATCAAGCAATGCCTGTTCTAAATCCTTAAAACTCTCTACTCGATAACTCTCAAATTCCAAATTGAAAAAATCAATTATCTGCTGCTTGCCTAGTTTGTAGTTCTGCTCTGCCACTATCAGCCCTCCAAGTTTGAAATAAGTGTGATTAACTGCGAGCGAGTTAATAAATGGGAAATGCGCTTTATGTCATTTAGTGATATGTTTGCTTTCATACTGATTCACCTTTGCTTGTGTGTCGGTTGAAACCCCGTGATAGTTGGTAGCTGCTCGGGGTTTTCTTCTATTTAAAATTAATGACGTTCGTCAATTCTTCTTCAATACCATTTAGCTTTGATTGCCAAAGGTTTAACGCTGATCGTTTCTGCTCAAGATACTGCGCCCTGTTATAAATACCGTGAACGCCCCCAAGCGTGTGACCTAGTAGTGATTCCGCTATGTGTGGCGGTACGTCCATTTCGTTTAGGTTGGTTGATAGTGTTCTGCGTAAATCGTGCAGATTCCATTTATCATGGTCTAGTTTTTTGTGTAGCAGTCCACCCCATGCCGCCACTGCTGGCGATTGTTTCAGTTCACCTAGTAAATATGGGCTTTTTGCTTTTTGGGCTTGTTCAATGAGCGTTTGAATATATTTTTTTAGTCCGTCTGGGATGGGTCTAACAATATCGCCACTCTCACCGCGCTGCTGCGCTTTCTTGCCTACCTTGTTATGCTCTGCTGGCACTGTCCAAACCATAGAATCTAAGTCCCATTCTTTGATCTGGCTTAATCTCACCTCTTGAGTGCGAGCACCAAACGAAAGCAATAGCTTGGCTAATTGTGCGTAATACCAATTACTTTTAATGTTGTGACACCACGCCCAAAGGTCGCTAACTTCGGACTGGCTAAGAACTCGGTTTTTCTTTCCTTGTCGTTCGCCTGCATCAGTTACGGTTAAATCATCCAGTGCGTGAGTAGTCGCAAAGTGGTGCTTTCTACAGTAGATAAGTGCCTGCTTAACATTCACGAAAATATAACCGGCTGCTACTGGTGCAGCTCTGTAGTGTTTACCCTCTCGAATATCATCAAACACGCTTAACCAGTGGCGTGTAGTAACTTCCTCTAGTGGTAACTCACCGATAAACGGGAATATGTGTCTCTCGAATTGCTGGCGGTGTTTATCTGCATTAGAGCGATTCTTATCAGCAAACTTATCTAGCCAATACTCTAGGGACTGGCGAACCGTTGCGGCTTCACGGATTTTTAGGCGGTTAATCTTTAACTCTGTTTTAGGATCTCGACCATCAGCTAACCATGCTTTGCATTGCTCGGCTTTCTTTCTCGCCTCACCTAATGACAAGCTGCCTTTAGGGTTGTAATTCCCTAGTTTGCATTCCGTATCTTTGCCGTTGTACTTGTAGCGAAAGTAAAAGGTAACTGTCCCACCACTGAACGCTTTAACATGCAGACCTCGCCCATCAACGTGTTTTGTAGGTCTGTCTTTGTCGTGACCTTTCATTAATGCGCGTAGCTTTGAATCACTCAATGGCATTTCTAATACTCCAAACCTAATAAAAACGGTAAAAACGGTAGAACGGGTTAGCCGCATAGTTTCAAAAACTGGGTAATCGCTACAATGATGCAAGCAAGATAAACACCCCACTAAACGCCCCGTTTTTGCTTAATACAAACTAGGATAAAGTGGGACAAAAAGAAATGGAATAGACAGATAAACCATTGTGAGAGCTTGGTTTGCTATGGATTAAAAAAGATAAGGCAAGACAAGCCTAGATTGGTATGTAGTTAATACGGCATGAACTAATCATTCATACTCTATTTTGAATTTAGGAAGCCGAGTTTACACAAGTAAACTCGGCTTTTTTATAAAAAGCCGTTAGTTGCACAAATATTCAACATAATGTGATCTATTACGATTGCGAAGAGTAACGTGGTCGATATAATAACCGATTACGTTTAGGTTTGGATTAATCCATATGGTTGATATGCAAAGGGATGAGTGGCTGAGTCTTATGCTCCGCGAGCTACCTGATCGCCTGTTGATCATCGATGAGCATGGGCAAATCGTTGATAGCTTTGGTGAAGCAAACCCATCAACCCTAAACGCTACTGATAGATATCTCAATCGTTCACTCGATGAAATCCTACCTGACGATATAGCGCAAGCACTCCAACTGCACTGCCAAAAAGCCTTAACAACAGGTCAGCGTCAAACACTTCAGTACTCAATGACGCCTTGCCAGCAATTACTACTCTCTATCGAAGAGCTGGAAGCTGCAAATGAGCAAGATGAGCGCTGGTTCGAAGCTATTCTTAAGCCAATTACCCTCTCAAGTGGGGTGAAGTATGTTCTGTGGCAAGAGAAAGAAGTCACCAATGCTCACCTGCATCAAGTCGAACTGAAAAAACTTGCCGAGACTGATGAACTCACCGGAATCCTGAATCGACGGGCCTTTATGCTTAGGTTAGAGCGTGATTTTGATGCTCCCGAACAGCAACATCTCTCTTGCTTGATGGTTGATATT
>NZ_JATABG010000114.1:0-10883 GCF_036533755.1 Vibrio sp. M260118
ATGTGCTCATCGATAGGCCTCCATTCGAATTCGACTTATTTTTCTCTGCTCGATTGATGCATTAAGCATTTCAGTAGAGATAGTGTTTGAGATTCGGCTTGTTAAGATTGCAAGCATCTCGGATGCGGATTTCTCTGTTGCACAGACGATGAAAATAAAACCAAACCTATCCTTATATGCATGATTGAGTTCGATTAATTGCTTTAACACCTCTTCAGGTGCACCATTTACACCTGACTGTTCCGCTTCGCTAAGCGATTGACCTTGTGAGTATTTGCGAGCCAAGGTTGATAGGTCCCCAATCATTGGGTGACCTGCAAAAGCTTCTAACCAATCTTGTTCATTTAGCTGGCAAAATGCTTTTTCTGCATGGTCACAAAAAGCGGAAAAATCACAAAAAGGAGCACTACGAAGCATCAGATTTTGCCAGTGTTGACTCGTACAAATCTGTGCCAATTGCTCGGCTGTGGGAGCTATTGCCTTGTTGGAGATGTTCATTGGCAAGCCTCCGTAAGTGTTTTGCGCAGGCTATTGGCATCCTGCCAGCTGTGCTGCTCTGATTTCGCCGAGTCAACACGAGTTTGTGTTTGCGCAAACAGGCCAATGAGCTGGCTAGAGATTGACACTGCTACTTGCATAGGTAGCTTGCCGCGAACATCTGGGTGGCCAATAGGGCAGGTGAGAGCAGCGAGTTTATCTGCGTCGGATAGCTGTTCTGCTAAACGAAACGAGAAACGCTGCTTTTTCGCCTCTGACCCAATTAAACCAACAAAAGGGAACACTTCGCGCTCTAACGCCTTGCGCGTGATTTCAAAGTCCAAACTATGATCCTGTGTCATTACCACTATGTGAGCGTCTTCAGGAAGAACGTCGATAACCGTCGAAGGGTCTTCTTCGAGTCTGGTTGTCACGCCAAGTGCGCTGAGTTCGCTCAACCATTCTGGTCTATTGTCCACCACAGTTAGATGGCAAGGTAAGCTGTTCAAAATGGTGGCAAGAGACTGACAAACGTGGCCCGCGCCAAACACGACCACCTTAGGTTGCTGGGTGTGCATAAACTCA
Organism: Vibrio sp. M260118; assembly: GCF_036533755.1. Taxonomy (NCBI): domain Bacteria; kingdom Pseudomonadati; phylum Pseudomonadota; class Gammaproteobacteria; order Vibrionales; family Vibrionaceae; genus Vibrio; species Vibrio sp. M260118. Next base: position 1,063 of record NZ_JATABG010000114.1, read on the forward strand.
AACAAAATTTGCACAGCACCGCCACAGCACTGACCAAGGTCCGCTGCGAGAGAAAATCGCTCGATACTGGGTTGAGTTGTATGCTGCGAGAGCCCTTCGCGTGCTTTTTGGATCACCTTAAACTCTAGGTTGCCGCCACCTAAAGTGTCGAACTGATTATGAGCGCTGATGACCATTTTGGAACCACGGGCGCGTGGAACCGAACCGACCTCAGCAATGACAGTGGCAATGCAGTAAGCTTCACCAATCTGTTCCAAATCTTGGCAGGCACTTAGCCAGTTTTTGCTCGGGCTGTTGAGAAATTTTTCAGTTAAAGGAGAATGAGTGCTGTCCATCGCTCACACCTCTTCTTTTACTTGCAGCTGCTCGCTGAGCGGCTTAAATTGATTGACTTTGGCTTGTGCTCCCAAGGTTTCACTGCGTGTATAGCCTATTTGGTCATACTGCTCCAAGCAGGCTTGCAGAATGCTCTCGCCTGTCGCAGGAGCATGAAGCTTAGGTGCAATTTGGTAGTCACTAATCGAAGAAACGGCGTCATAGATCGCACACCAAGCGCTAATCGCGTGCATGAATGGTGGCTCCCCAACGGCTTTAGAGCGATAGATGCTGTGCTCGGGATTCGCTTTATCATAAAGAGCAATGTTCATCTCCTTTGGGTAATCGCCAATGGTTGGGATCTTGTAGTTCATTGGGCTGTTGCTCAATAAAACGCCATCATCATTCCAAACCAACTCTTCATTAGTGAGCCAACCGAGACCTTGAATGAACGCACCTTCGACTTGGCCAATATCGATTGCTGGATTGAGGCTATTGCCAACATCATGGAGAATATCCACTCTATCTAAACGCATCTCACCTGTCAGTGTGTCGATGGTGACTTCAGAGCAGGAAGCGCCAATTGAAAAATAGAAAAATGGTCGTCCAACCGACTTCTCCATGTCGAACCAGATTTTGGGCGTCTTGTAAAAACCATTGCATGAAAGTGACACTCGCGCTAAGTACGCTTGTTGGACGAGTTCTGTCCAGTCGATCTCAAAATCTTCGTCTTTGACCTTGCCGTTAATAATGTCGGGTTGATGTTTTAATTGATATTGCTGTTGAGCAAACTCGGTTAGACGTGCGCGTATCGTCTTCGCGGCGTTGTGTGCTGCCATACCGTTGAGATCGGCGCCTGAAGAAGCCGCGGTTGGTGAACTATTAGGCACCTTATCCGTTCGCGTTGATGTGACTAATACCAGTTCCATAGGAACGCCAAGAGTTTGCGCTACGATCTGTTGAATTTTAGTATGTAGACCTTGCCCCATTTCTGTACCGCCATGAGACACTTGAACACTGCCATCGGTATAGATGTGCACCAATGCGCCCGCTTGGTTTAGGTGCGTTGCAGTGAAGGAGATACCAAACTTAACCGGTGTCAGTGCCAGTCCTTTCTTGAGAACAAGGTTTTCACGGTTCCACTGGCGAATTTGCTCTCGGCGCTTTTTGTAGTTGGTACTTTCTGCGAGCTCTTCAATCACCGCTTTGATGGTATCGGTCTGCTCAACCTCCATGCCGTATGGCGTTACGTTATTCCCTTCGCGATAGAGATTTTTGAGGCGTAAATCAAACGCATCGATACCGGTTTCAACACTAAGAGCCTGCATTGCTCTTTCTATAGTGATCATACCTTGTGGTCCACCAAAACCTCGATAAGCGGTGTGACTTACGGTATCGGTTTTAAGCTTGTTGCCCACAACAGAGACTTGCCCCAAGGCGTAGGCGTTGTCACTATGGAACATGGCTCTATCAACGATAGCACCGGACAGATCTGCCGAGTGTCCACACAAACCATTGACTTCGATATTGGCCCCTTTAATTAGCCCGTCTTTTGTTGCTGCTATTTGGTAGTGGTTGTGGAAAGGGTGACGCTTACCTGTGACAGACATATCAATTGATCGAGGTAAGCGCATCTTCACCGCTTTGCCTGTGTGATAAACGCCAAGTGCCGCTAGACAGGCCCACTGGGCTGCTTGAGACTCTTTTCCGCCAAAACCACCACCCATACGACGCAGGTCTACCGTGACTTTGTTAAAGGGAATGGCCAGTACTTCTGCGACTAAGGTTTGGACCTCTGTTGGGTGTTGGCTTGAACTACGAATATAGATGCCACCATCCTCGGTCGGCTCCGCTAAGCTGATTTGGCCTTCTAGATAAAAGTGTTCTTGGCCGCCGACTGCAAAACTGTCGGTGATGAGAACATCCGCATCTTCTAGCTCTGTAAGTTCAACCAATTGACCAAACTGGTTACTTGGTAACAGTGGTTCCTGTTGATTGGCCTGTTCGGCTCTAACTGCTGCTTGCTTTGAAACATAACTTATCTGTGCTTTTTTAGCGGCTTGCCAAGCTTGTCTATGAGTTTTCGCCAGTACCAGTGCAATAGGTTGTCCGTGGTATTTTATGTTTCCATCAGCGAGAAGGGGATCGCCTTTGAAGATCGGGCCAATGTCAGTTTCGCCAGGAATATCATCATAGCAAATGACATTGCTTACTCCTTTAGCACGCTCAACCTCCGTGAGGTCGATGGATTCAATTTGACCTTTGGCTATTTCACTCAGTACAACAGCGGCATGAAGCGCCCCCTTAGTCATACTGTAATCATCAATGAAAAGCGCTTCGCCCGATACCTGTTTTTCTGCACTTTCATGTTTATGAGAGCGTCCAACAACTTGAAACTCTACGTCTGTCGCCTGTGATGAAATATGGTTTACAGTGGTTAATCTACGCATGTTCAATCAGCCTTGTTGTTATGTTATTGGACTCAAAATAGAAGCGTTGGATAAGGTTTTGTATGAGCTGAACTCGATACTGCGCACTGCCACGAACGTCCGACAGTGGCTGAATAACTTCAGGCACAACAGCCTTAACTTTACGTACCAGTAACTGGGTAAAAGGACGGCCAACGAAGAGTTTTTCTAACTCTGTAAGACGAACTGATTTAGCGGCAATCCCCCCAGCTGAGAGGATGCAGTGCTTAACTCGGTTATCACTGTCGATAGTAAAGTTAAGCGCGAGAACCACTGTGGCGATATCATCTTCATAGCGTTTACTCACTTTGTAGATTGCATGCTTTTGATTGGGTGCTAGACGTGGAATATGGATAGCACTGATCCACTGGTCAGGTTGAAGTAGGGTTTCGCGGTAGCCGGTAATATAGTCCTCTGGCGCAAACAATCTTCTTTCAACGCCATTATCAACCTCTATTTTTCCGTTAAGGCTGATAAGGAGTGGCGCAATATCACCAATTGGAGAGGCGTGTCCAAGGCTTCCGCCTAAGGTTGCGCGATTACGAATGGTCAAGCTACCGAGACGCTCAATCACTTCATCCGTGGTAGGAAACTGTTTACGCATAAAAGCGTGTACTTTGTACATAGGAACCGCAGCCCCGATTCGCCAACCACTCACTGTCTCTTCTATGTTCAACATCTCTTCGACTTCCGAGATATCGATGATTTGTTTAAAGCCTTTAAGTTGCTGAGTCACTTCAAGGGCGAGATCGGTGCCTCCAGCAAGCATCGTTGCTTGTGGCATCTCTTTCTTGGCTATAGCCAGTTGTTTACGATTGCTTGGTTTTAGATAATTAACGCTCTCTTGCTTGCTGCAGCTTTGGATCCAACTTTTAACTGAGTTTTCATCTTCTTGGGCTAGGTCATAATATTCAACGCCAGAAATTTGTTCGGCGGCTTCAATCAATGGGCCATAACCTGTACAGCGGCATAAGTTCCCTGCGAGAAAATCAGCCGGCCTCTCTATGGTGTGTTTTTGTTTTGATAGCGCATAAAGTGACATCACAATTCCCGGAGTACAAAACCCACATTGCGTACCGTGTTTTTCCACGACCGCCTTTTGAACCGGATGTAATTCGCCGTGTTTTTTGAGCTGCTCAATCGTGATGATCTGTTTTCCATGTAATGCGTTTAGTGGAGTAATACATGCGTTGATCTGGCGATATCTGAGTTCTCGGTCGTCTTCCATATCAACCATAACAACAGTACATGCTCCGCAATCACCGCTACCACAACCCTCTTTAGACCCAACCAAACCTTGTTGCTCGCGTAAATAGTTAAGCAGCATGGTATCGGGCGCAGCGTAGTCAATCTCGACAACTTGGTCATTGATCATAAGTTCCAACATAACTTCCCCTGTTGTTAACATCCTGGTCGTACAAACCCGTCCAAGTGGTCAGGTTAAGAGTTAAAAAAATACCTACCTACAAGCTTGTTACCCGATAGGTAGGTCATGTTGAGTTAATTAGGGATAGTTGCGTCGATACCTTCTACGTACCAGTTCACGCCAGCTAATTCAGCATCTGTTAAGGTATGACCGGCAGCTACGACCTCTTTACCAGTGTTGTCTTTAAGTGGCCCAGTAAATGGGTGGAACTCGCCAGACTTAATCTTAGCGTGTGTACTTTTGATTGCTTCTTGTAGCTCAACTGGAAGGTCAGGGTTGATAGAGACAATTTGTAGGATGTCATCTTGGAACCCGCCCCAGAAGTCTTCTGGTTTCCAGTTTTTGTCCATCACTTCTTGAGTGCTTTTAATGTAGTGAGGACCCCAAACGTCACGAATAGAGAACATGTGTGATTTAGGTGCGAAATGGCTCATATCTGAAGCTTGGCCAATACCCATTACTCCGCGCTTTTCTGCGGCAATAAGTGGCGCCGGACTGTCTGTGTGTTGCAGGATGATGTCAACACCTTGATCCATTAGAGCATTGGCTGCATCTGACTCTTTACCCGGGTCGTACCAAGTGTTCACCCAAACGATCTTAATTTTGACGTCAGGATTTACACTCTTAGCGCCCATGTAAACAGAGTTGATATCACGAATTACTTCAGGGATAGGGAATGACGCTATGTAACCGATGGTGTCAGTTTTTGTTGCCATACCCGCAGCCACGCCTGAAACGTAACGACCTTCATAAGTGCGCAGTGCATAGGTCGAGACGTTCTTCGAACGCTTATAGCCTGTGGCATGTTCAAATTTTACTTTTGGATATCTTTTCGCCGCTTTAATCGTTGGGTTCATAAATCCGAAAGAGGTAGTGAATATTAGGTCGTGGCCCGATTTTGCAAGCTGAGTAATAACACGCTCTGCATCGGCTCCTTCAGGTACATTTTCAACAAATGTTGTTTCAACCTTTGCACCGAAGTGCTTTTCGAGATCCTGACGGCCTTGGTCGTGTTCGTAGCTCCATCCGTGATCACCTACGGGCCCAACATAGACGAAACCTACTTTTAGAGGATCGTCTGCCAATGCTGATGCAGTGAGGAAAGTGCTAAGTGACAAGGCCGTTGCCTTAACCCATGTGTTGAGCTTCATGAAATACTCCATTTTCATTGTTGTGTGTTAAAGATTATTGAGTATTTGCAAAAACCTGACCATTTGGTCGTATTCTTGTAATTTAACTTTGCATAATTGTTAAACGCTTTATCTGACGGGGGCTGAGAGTGAGGTAGCTGATTGGGAAAGGCCATAAATTGGATGAAAAACATGAGCCAAGTCGAGCTCTAACACATAGAAAACGCACAGATATGAAGCGTTGCACTAAATTGGCGCTCACTACCATAGGTTTATTAGCGCATTAAAAAAGACCGCCGAAACGGTCTTTGCTGTTTTTTCAGTTGCCCGTTCAGTGCAGCTTAGGGTCAAATGATTTACCAAGGCTCATTGGTGTGGCCAGTTTTTGTTTGAGCGCGTTGGAGCTAATAACCACCATTACCGCGATTGTTGCAACATAAGGTGTCATGGCCAGCAGGTTAGGTGATATATCGAACCCAAAACCTTGCATGACTAGATGTAAGATAGATGCGAAGCCAAATAGGTACGCGCCTAGCATCAAATAACCAATACGCCAAGAAGCAAACACCACGAGAGCCAATGCTATCCAGCCACGCCCTGCCGTCATGTTCTCCATCCACATTGGGGTGTAAACCAGTGACATATAGGAGCCAGCAAGGCCAGCCATTGCGCCGCCAAATAGCGTTGTTAGATAACGTACTTGTATCACTTTTATTCCCAAGGCATTGGCTGAACGAGGGTTTTCACCTACAGCGCGAATTGTGAGTCCAACTCTGGTTTTTTGTAGGATGTACCAGGTGATGGTAACAATGACAAAACTCGAGTAAACCAAGATATCTTGATTGAAGAGTAGTGGACCTAGTAAAGGAATATCGCTTAACAGAGGCAACGCAATTGGTTTGAAACCAGATATGGTAGAACCAACCAAGCCACTTCCAAGAAACGAGCTAAGCCCGGTACCAAAAATGGTAAGAGCAAGGCCTGTCGCCACTTGGTTGGTGCTTAATGACAGCGATAGGAAACCAAATAGCATAGACATCGCCATTCCAGCTAATATCGCTAAGGCAACACCCAGATAGAGGTTGCCAGTGTAATACGCGCCGGCAAACCCAGCCATCGCGCCCATCAACATCATACCTTCTTGCCCTAGGTTGAGAACGCCAGATTTCTCACACACCAATTCTCCTAATGCGATCAATAGTAGGGGAGTACCGGTGATTAACGCAGCGACTAAGATTTGTTGAATCATTAAAATGTCCATTACACCACTCCTTGTTGTGTACTTGCTTCGTTGCTAGCGACTACGTCGATTTCGGTGGTTTTTGATTTGCGCGCCTTATTGACGGCGTCTTCACGTCTTCTGGCAGTCAAGCGAGGAACGACAGTGATGCGGTAGTAGATAAGAAAGTCACAAGCGAGCAAGAAGAACAGCAAGATACCTTGGAAAAGACCAGTTATTGCAGTAGGGAGTCCAAGCTCTATTTGTGCGAGATCGCTACCCATATACAAGGTTCCCATGAAAAGTGCAGCAAAGATGATTCCAATTGGATTTAAGCGGCCAAGATAAGCGACGATAATTGCCGCATATCCGTAGCCAGGTGAGACAGATGGAATCAATTGACCAATAGGGCCCGTTACCTCTGCAGCGCCAGCAAAACCAGCGAGTGCTCCGGCGAACAACATAACAGCCCAAATGATTCTGTTCTCTCCAAAACCAGCATAACGTGCGGCAGACTGATCCTCTCCATAGACTCGAAGTTTGAATCCCGGTAGTGTTTTAAACAGAATAACGGCGGACAGTATCGCGACAATGATAGCAATGACAATACTAATTGACGCTCGCCCTTCATCCATGATGATCGGGAGTAGCAGGCTGTCTGCGAACATCACTGATTCAGGAAACCCAAAGCCTTGTGGGTCAGCTAGTGGTCCATGTACGGACCACAATAAAGTATACAAACCGATGTAGTTCATCATAATTGTGGTTAGGATGATATTGGTATGAAACAGTCGGTTTAATAGTGTCGGGATACCTGCCCAAAACATTCCCGCGAGAACACCGATCAGCAAAGCAAGAACTAGTAAGCTACTCCCTGAAGTTTCGTCGGCCTGAATCGCTACTGTACTTGCTGCAACAGCACCAACCAGGAGTTGCCCTTCTGCACCTATATTCCAAATATTGGCTCGATAACAGAGCGCTAGACCGACAGCACAAAGCATAAGGGGAGTGGCTTTCACCATTAACTCGCCCAAGTTGTATGGGTCACTAATAGGTTGAATGATGAAAACGTTGAACGCCTCAAATGGACTTACTTCCAATAAGACAAACATAATGCTAGAAACCAAAGCAGTTAAAGCAATGGCGATCATAGGAGAGAGCCAAGCCATCAATTTTGAGTTCTCAATACGCGGCTCTATTTTAACCATTACTCACCTCCTTATGAGTAACAAAGCTTCCAGCAATCCATTTGCCCACCTCTTCAATACACGTCTCTTCAGTGTTGACGGCTTCAGAGAGTTGTCCTTCGTAGAGCGCACTCATCCGATCGCAGATGACGAAAAGCTCATCGATATCTTCTGATATGACGAGCACGGCAGCTCCAGAATCGCGTAAAGCGATAAGTTGACGGTGAATAGCGCTCGCGGCAGCTATATCCACTCCCCAAGTTGGATGGGCACAGATTAGCACGTTAGGCTGTTGTTCAACTTCTCTACCGATAATGAACTTTTGTAAGTTACCGCCAGAGAGACTTTTGGCTTGAGAAGATTGGTTGTGGCACTTAACTTGATTGCTTTTAATAATTTGGTCAGCTAATTTGCGCAGCTTGTTCTGTAAAACAAAACCGTGTTTAGCCAAATTGCTTGAGTTAGTTAGAAGAGTGTTGTCTGTAAGGCTCATTTCGGGTACGGCGCCTTGTCCTAGCCGATCTGCTGGGACATAAGCCATACCAAGTTTTCGTCTAGCTCCGGCATTCAAATTTCCCACAGGCTGCTGGCGAAATAACACTGCGCTATTGTTAGCGCGTGTATCCTCTCCACTAAGTGCCTCTAAAAGATCCTCTTGGCCATTACCTGCGACGCCTGCAATACCCAGGATCTCACCCGCTTTTAGTTTTAAAGAGACATCGTTTAGTCCGCAACCAAATGGATGTGAAGGCGGTAACGTGAGGTTGTGAGTTTCGAAGATGGTTTCATTTGCTCGTTTTTTCGGATAGCTTTCAGGGATAAGGCAGCGTAGGATCTCTAATCTTTGTCTCTCGCCAATACTCAAACTATGCACATAACGGTCAGGATCAACATGCAGATCATATTTTTTACTAATAGCGACGATTCGCTGTTTTAAGTTGTCAATTTGATCTAGAAAACTGTTGTCCAGCCCAAGTTCGATATTCTCTTGGACAGTTAGCGTTTCGAACACTGAAAAGTGCTGAAATACCATACCAATTCCCAACGTTCTTGCTTGGTTGGGTGTGCGGATATCAACCTCTTGATTGTTCCAAAGGATTGCACCTTTATCAGGACGGTTCACACCATAGATCATCTTTACTAATGTCGATTTACCAGCACCGTTCTCTCCCAATAGCGCAAGTATTTCACCTTTAAAAAGCTTAAGGTTCACGTTGTCATTGGCTATCACTCCCGGAAATATCTTGCTGACATTCCACAGCTCTAGCAGAGGTTTGTGTTTCATTTTAAGCATATTCCTTTATTGCTCTTTCTTTCTCGCTACATACCAATGTGGCGAGCGATCACAGAAGCCTTATTGTAAAAAGCTATAACAGGGTGCAATGCAATAACTTGACCAACTGTTCAGGAAGTAAAGAGTAACGATATTGTTGCAGTTTTGTATTTAATGGCTTGATTGGTGGGCGATATTTTGGTGCGTGAGCACCATAGTGGTGCGGAAAATGAGTTGTGTTACAAGCTTGACAGCAGCGACGAGATTGCAGAATGTAATAAAAATAGTAAACCGTAAACTTATAAATGGTTTAAATTTCCAGGGAAAAGTAGAGTGGGACAAAAGTCGATGGAAAAATCAGCGCAAACCGGCGCAATTAGACAAAGAAATCAGAACCTTATATTGAGTGCTGCAGCGCAAGAGTTCGCGAAACACGGATTTAGGGGCACATCATTGCAAGCAATCGCTGATAGGGTAAATCTACCTAAAGCAAATATCCTGTACTACTTCAAATCAAAGACAGGCTTATACAAAGCGCTGCTAAACGAAATCATGGAGATGTGGAACCAAAGCTTTTCCGATCAAAACGGCAGTTTAGAGCCCAAATACGTTATTGGAAACTATATTCGAGAGAAGATGCGTTACAGTCGCTCACACCCCATGGAGTCAAAGATTTTCGCTATGGAGATCATCCAAGGTGCTCCAGTGGTTGCGGATATACTAGAACGACCAATGGTTAATTGGAGTAAGGAAAAATCGGGTGTTATTCAGCAGTGGATCAGCGAAGGAAAACTGCGACCAAT
>NZ_JATABG010000115.1:0-9606 GCF_036533755.1 Vibrio sp. M260118
CGTACTATCTGCTCACACTGTTCAGTTGGCTGTGGTATCTACGCAGAAGTTCAGAATGGCGTTTGGACAGGCCAAGAGCCCGCATTTGATCACCCATTTAACGCTGGTGGACACTGTGCTAAAGGCGCTGCGCTGCGCGAACATGGCCATGGAGAACGTCGTCTTAAGTATCCGATGAAGCTCGAAGGCGGTAAATGGAAAAAACTTTCTTGGGATCAAGCAATTGAAGAGATTGGCAACAAAGTACTCGATATTCGCCAAGAATCTGGTCCTGATTCAGTCTATTGGCTAGGAAGCGCTAAGCACAGTAATGAGCAAGCCTACATGTTCCGCAAAATGGCATCGCTTTGGGGAACCAATAACGTCGATCACCAAGCACGTATCTGTCACTCAACAACTGTGGCTGGTGTAGCTAACACTTGGGGCTACGGCGCGATGACCAACTCTTTCAATGATATGCATAATTGTAAGTCGATGCTGTTCATTGGCTCAAACCCAGCAGAAGCACACCCAGTGGCAATGCAGCACATCTTAATCGCAAAAGAGAAGAACAACTGTAAGATTGTGGTTGCCGATCCTCGCCGCACTCGTACTGCAGCCAAATCTGACCACTATGTTTCACTGCGCCCGGGTTCAGACGTTGCTTTCATTTGGGGATTGCTATGGCACGTTTTCGCTAATAAATGGGAAGACAAAGAGTTTATCCGCCAACGTGTATTCGGTATGGATGAAATCCGTCAAGAAGTCGCGAAGTGGAACCCTGCTGAAGTTGAACGCGTTACTGGCGTATCTGAAGCTGACGTATATAAAACCGCAAAGCTGTTATCAGAAAACCGTCCTGGTTGTGTCGTTTGGTGTATGGGGGGAACTCAGCACACCACAGGTAACAACAACACTCGTGCATACTGTGTACTCGAGTTGGCACTGGGTAACATTGGTAAATCTGGCGGTGGTGCCAACATTTTCCGTGGTCACGATAATGTGCAAGGTGCAACCGACCTTGGTGTGCTTTCTCATACTCTTCCTGGCTACTACGGACTATCTGACGGTGCTTGGAAGCACTGGTCAAAAGTGTGGGATATAGACCATAAGTGGGTTCAAGATCGTTTCGATCAGAACGAATACCGAGGTAAAAAACCAATCAACAACATGGGTATTCCAGTCTCGCGTTGGATTGATGGTGTTCTAGAAAACAAAGACAACATCGAGCAGAAAGACAACATTCGCGCCATGTTCTACTGGGGACACGCAGTAAACTCGCAAACTCGCGGTGTAGAGATGAAGAAGGCGATGCAGAAGCTCGATATGATGGTCATTGTCGATCCATATCCAACGGTTGCTGCTGTAATGAACGACCGCACTGATGGTGTCTACCTTCTTCCTGCTACCACTCAGTTCGAAACCTATGGCAGTGTGACCGCATCGAACCGATCTATTCAGTGGCGCGACAAAGTGGTTGATCCTCTGTTTGAATCCAAACCTGATCACGAAATCATGTACCTGCTAACTAAGAAGCTAGGTTTTGCCGATCAGCTATTCAAAAACGTTAAAGTTGAGAACAACCAACCACTCATCGAAGACATTACTCGCGAGTTTAACAAAGGCATGTGGACCATTGGCTATACTGGCCAAAGTCCAGAGCGCTTAAAAGCACACCAACAGAACTGGCATATCTTCCATAAGACCACATTGGAAGCTGAAGGTGGTGTTGCACACGGTGAGACTTATGGTCTTCCATGGCCATGTTGGGGTACGCCAGAAATGAAGCACCCTGGCACGCATATTCTTTACGATACCTCTAAGCCTGTTGCTCAAGGTGGTGGTAACTTCCGTGCCCGTTTTGGCGTCGAGTTCGAAGGGACAAACATTCTTGCTGAAGACAGCTACTCAAAAGATTGTGAACTCCAAGACGGATACCCAGAGTTTAGCGACAAGCTGCTTAAGTCACTGGGTTGGTGGGATGATCTAACCGCTGAAGAGAAAGCGGCAGCAGAAGGTAAAAACTGGAAAACGGACCTCTCAGGTGGCATTCAACGTGTAGCGATCAAACATGGTTGTATTCCTTTCGGTAACGCGAAAGCGCGCGCGGTAGTTTGGACATTCCCTGACAGAGTTCCACTACACCGCGAACCACTATACACTCCGCGCCGCGATTTAGTCGCTGACTACCCAACTTGGGATGACAGCGAGTCTATCTACCGTCTACCAACCATGTACAAGTCAATTCAGGATAAAGATGTATCGGGTGAGTATCCAATCATCCTAACATCTGGACGCTTAGTTGAGTACGAAGGTGGTGGTGAAGAGACGCGTTCGAATCCATGGCTAGCAGAACTTCAGCAAGAGATGTTTGTTGAAGTGAACCCGAAAGATGCCAATGACCTAGGTTTCAAAGACGGCGAGATGGTCTGGGTTGAAGGTGCAGAGAAGGGCCGAATCCACGTTAAAGCCATGGTCACTCGACGCGTTAAGCCGGGCATGGCGTTTATTCCATTCCACTTCGGCGGTAAATTCCAGGGGGAAGATCTTCGCGGTAAATACCCTGAAGGAACCGACCCATATGTGGTTGGTGAATCAGCCAACATTGCAACGACTTACGGTTATGACCCTGTGACGCAAATGCAGGAAACCAAAGTCACCCTATGTAACATTCGCAAAGCTTAAGGAGTCGACAAATGGCTAGAATGAAATTCCTTTGTGACACCAAACGCTGCATCGAATGTAACGGCTGTGTCACTGCATGTAAAAACGAAAATGACGATGCGCTAGAGTGGGGTATCCAACGCCGCCGCGTAGTCACGTTAAATGATGGTGAACCGGGTGAAAACTCGATCTCTGTTGCTTGTATGCACTGTACAGATGCGCCTTGTATGGCAGTTTGTCCTGCAGACTGTTTTGAGCACACAGAAGATGGCATTGTACTGCACAATAAAGATCTTTGTATCGGTTGTGGTTACTGCTTGTTTGCTTGTCCGTTTGGTGCGCCTCAGTTTCCGAAACAGGAAGCATTTGGTGAGCGCGGTAAGATGGATAAATGTACTTTCTGTGCAGGTGGTCCTGAAACTGAGGCCGGTTCTGTTGAAGAGCGCCAAAAATACGGTGCTAACCGCATTGCCGAAGGTAAGCTACCTATGTGTGCATCACTATGTTCAACTAAAGCACTATTGGCAGGTGATGCTGAGAAGGTGTCTGACATCTTCCGTCAGCGTGTTGTCGAGCGTGGTGCGAAAGGCGCAGGTTGGACCAATGGCAATGATTTGTCTTATGACGCAACCAAAAGCTAAGACTGGAGAGATTCATGTTTGTAATGTTTAAACGTGCATCTCTGGTAGTGCTGTCGCTTGTGACAGCATTACTGTTTGCTTTATCGCTGCCCGCGCATGCTGAGCAAAACGAGTCTCAAGTTGCACAACGTGAAATGACCCAGTTGGCTGGCGCCGACTTTTGGCGTCAAGTTCGTCAAGGCGAAGAGGGCTACACGACGTCTCAATTCCCAGAGCACGGAATGCTAATCAGTACTCCGGGGCAAACCTGGTACATACTCAAAGAGAAATGGATGTCACCGGCAGGCGCTGTCGCCATTTTCGGCAGTATCGCCTTCGTTACACTAATGTACATCGTCATTGGTCCGCTAATGTTAAGTGAACCTCGAACAGGTAAGAAGATCAAACGTTGGTCTCGCCTTGATCGTGCCCTTCACTGGAGTATGGCGTTTACTTTCTTAACCTTGGCCTTTAGTGGATTGATGTTGGTTTATGGTAAACACTTCCTTAAGCCGTATATTCCGTCAGAGTTATGGGGCTTCATCATCATGTTGGCGAAGCAATACCATAACTACATTGGTCCAATCTTCTACGTGTTACTGCTATGCGTTCTGATTAAATGGTGGAGAAAGTCGATCTTCAAGAAAGTCGACATCGCTTGGTTTATGAAGCTCGGTGGTATGGTCGGCAAACACAAAGGCTCTCATCCTTCAGCAGAGTTTTCAAACGCAGGTGAAAAAGCACTGTTTTGGCTGCTTATTATAGTGGGCTCTGTGGTTGCCATCAGTGGTTTGGTGTTAGATTTCCCAATCTTCGGCCAAACACGCCGTGATATGGAGCTGTCAAACCTCGTCCATATGCTAGCAGCACTCATTCTGATTTGTGGTTTCGTATTCCATATCTACATTGGCTTATTTGGAATGGAAGGCGCATTAGAAGGTATGGTTACCGGTGAAGTTGACGAAACATGGGCCAAAGAGCACCACGATTTGTGGTATCAAGAAGTGATGGCGAAAGAAGCAGAAGAGCAGGGCACAAATGCATTCTCTACGGCATCTGACAAACAAGTAAGAGGAGCGCAGACGAATGAACAAACCTCATAACGGTGTTTGGGTTGCGTACATACTCAGTTGCTTTACGCCATTTACCTGTTTGATATCTGGTGTCATCGCTATCGTCTACGCCGGGTACCGGTTAGATAAAGGTGAAGATGGAGAGATTATTGATTCACACTACTACGGATTAATTCGCACCTTCTTCCTTAACTTAACCTATTTTGTGGTTCTGATTATCACCGTCGCGACCTCGAATGGAGTGCTGAAAGGTGTCAATGACTACTGGTACAAAAATAGCCTGATCGATGACATTGCTTACTATATTCCATATGTAGGAATGCTGTTCGGCTTGATAGCGATAGGACTGTGGTTTGTACGAATGTTCCAAGGGATGAACAAGCTCAAGCACAACCAACCCTTTGGAATCTCAAAAGGCCCAAACCTTTAAATAGCACTTATAGCTTTCAAATCGACAAGCCCTGACACGTCAGGGCTTTTTGTTGCCCCAAAAAGATAGCGTCAATCTGGTGCGTGAATCACCATATCAGTGCACTGACTCACCATTAGCGTGCAAGTATACATTAATGCTTATCAATAGGAATTAACACCTAATTCTTTAAATTCAATCAATTAGCGGGAAATTACACTTCTATCAATGACTGGCACGTTACTTGCCACAACAAGGCTTCACACTAAATCACCAATGTGGTGAGCAAAGAATAATGACGCACACAAAAGGTGCGCTACAATAAACATGGAGACACTTACGGATGAGCGTAACAGCTAGTCAGGTTCACGGAGCCGTTCAAACCCTGACTCAAAGTTCAGACACACTTTTTCTTCTTCTAGGCGCCATTATGGTGTTCCTAATGCATGCTGGATTTGCTTTTCTTGAAGTCGGGACTGTTCGACATAAGAACCAAGTTAACGCGCTGGTCAAAATCCTCGCCGACTTCGGTATATCCGCTTTAGCCTACTTCTTTATTGGTTACTGGGTCGCCTACGGTGCGAACTTCTTCGCGGATGCACAAACTTTGTCACAGGGTAACGGGTACGAACTGGTTAAGTTCTTTTTCCTGCTTACTTTTGCTGCGGCAATCCCTGCAATTGTATCTGGTGGTATTGCTGAACGAGCGCGCTTCTACCCAGTTCTTATTGCCACCTTCTTTACTGTTGGTCTTGTTTACCCGGTTTTCGAAGGAATGATTTGGAATGGTAACTATGGCCTACAAGGTTGGTTTGAAGCTCAATTTGGCTATGGTTTCCACGACTTTGCAGGTTCCGTTGTTGTTCACGGTGTAGGGGGATGGATTGCACTTGTAGCCGTTATTTTCCTAGGTATGCGCAAAGGTCGTATTCGTGCTGGTAAACATACAAACTTTGCACCCTCTAACATCCCATTCCTAGCACTTGGTGCATGGATTCTATCGGTTGGTTGGTTTGGCTTTAACGTCATGTCGGCACAAACTCTTAATGGTATTAGCGGCCTTGTGGCTATGAACTCCTTGATGGCAATGGTTGGTGGTATCGTTGCTGCACTTGTTGCGGGTAGAAATGACCCTGGCTTTATTCACAACGGTCCACTAGCGGGTTTAGTAGCAATTTGTGCCGGCTCTGACTTGATGCACCCAATTGGCTCACTAATCACAGGCGCGATTGCTGGCGCGCTATTTGTTTACCTGTTTACCTACCTTCAGAACAAAACCAAGATTGATGACGTTCTAGGCGTATGGCCTCTACATGGCATTTGTGGCGCATGGGGTGGCATCGCTGCGGGTATATTTGGCCAAAGCGCACTAGGTGGACTTGGTGGAGTGAGCTTTACTGTGCAGCTGCTAGGTACACTTGCAGGTATCGCCATTGCAGTGATTGGCGCACTTATTGTTTACGGTGTTATCGATAAGGTCACGGGCCTACGTCTTTCTGAAGAAGACGAGTTCAAAGGTGCTGACTTAGCGGTCCATAAGATTTCAGCGACTAATGAAGACTAATACCAATGCGATTAAGTAGCCGTTTAAACATCAACAGAGGCAGCCAACTTGGCTGCCTTTTTGTTTAACCTCACAAAAACTAGGTAAAACGGCGATTGCTTCGACCATTGTCTAAGGCGCAAGGCTAGGGAACGAGAACAGAGAATGCTAAGCTTGCTTATAAGAACACCAACAAGGATGTAGTATGAACTTCCCTTATCGAAACGTTGTTATTTTAACGGGTGCTGGCATCTCGGCAGAATCTGGCATTCAGACTTTTCGCGCTCAAGATGGCTTGTGGGAAAACCATAAAATTGAAGACGTAGCGACGCCAGAAGGTTTTGAACGCAATCCTGACCTAGTCCAAGATTTTTATAATAAACGCCGCCTAGGTTTGCAAAACCCTTCAATTAAACCAAATGCGGCTCACAATGCCCTTGGTAAGTTAGAAGCTGAGCTAGAGGGCACGGTGACCATCATCACGCAAAACATCGACAACCTACATGAGCGTGGTGGTAATAGCGACGTGATCCATATGCATGGTGAGCTGCTTAAGTCACGCTGTAGTGAGTCGAACCAAGTAATCGAAGAAAAAGGCGAGATCCATACTGGCGATCTCTGTCACTGCTGCCAAATTCCCTCTCAGATGAGACCTCACGTGGTGTGGTTTGGTGAAATGCCACTAAGAATGGGCGATATATATGCAGCCCTTGAAGCCGCCGATCTGTTTGTCTCGATCGGTACTTCTGGTGTGGTTTACCCGGCTGCTGGTTTTGTCCATGATGCGAAAATGCATGGCGCGCATACCATAGAGATCAATCTTGAGCCAAGTGCGGTAGAGAGCGAGTTTGAAGAGAAGCGTTATGGCAAAGCCAGTATTGAGGTACCTAAGCTTGTAGAAGAGATCCTTAGCTTACAACAACCGAGCGCTAAGCAAGCATAGATGATTAGCTTGACATGAAAAGAGCGGCATTTTGCCGCTCTTTAAGTATATAACCGAGTTCTAAAACTGCTTAGTTATCAACTTTTAACTTTTGGAAGTACTCGTCATACAGAACGCTTGCTTCACCCACTTCATCTTGCCAGGTACCGCTATCCATCACTTCTTGAGGAGGGAAAATACTTGTGTCGTTTGCAAACTCTTTTGGTAGTAGAGCATGAGCGGTAGCAACTGGAGTTGGGTAGCCAATCTCTAAAGCAATCTTGGCTGCGTTTTCAGGACGTAATAGGAAGTCGATCATCTTATGCGCTGCTTCAATGTTCTTAGCACCCGCTGGGATCGCTAGGCTATCCATCCAGAAAATCGTACCTTTTTCTGGCCATACGATATCAATTGATGCGCCTTCTTCACGAGCCATGTAGGCAGAGCCATTCCACAACATACCAAGTGATACTTCACCTGCTAAGTATGGATTCGCTGGGAAATCTGAGTTGAATACCAATACGTTAGGCATTAACTTCTTCAGCTCCTCATAAGCTTCTTTGATCTCATCTGGATTCGTTGTATTTGGTGAATAACCCAACTTGGTTAAGGCAATGTGGAAGACTTCACGAGAGTCATCCATCATCATCAGTTGGCCTTCCCACTTGCTATCCCAGAAATCATCCCACTTAGTTACTGATGATTTGTCTAGCATGTCAGAGTTGATACCAATTCCCGTTGCACCCCAAATATAAGGAATAGAGTAGTTATTGCTTGGATCAAAAGGTTTGTTTAAGAAGTTTGTATCCAAGTCAGCAAAATGCGTCAGCTTAGTCTTATCGATTTGCTGTAGCATGCCTTCTTTACGCATCTTAGATACAAAGTAAGTAGACGGTACTACTAGATCGTAACCTGAACCTTGAGTTTTAAGCTTAGCGTACATGCTCTCGTTAGACTCGTAGGTAGAGTAGATTACTTTAATTCCAGTTTCTTCTGTAAAGTCTTCAAGAACTTCATTTGGAATGTATTCAGACCAGTTATAGAAATAAAGCTCTTGATCGGCAGCCATTGCTGGCGCAGCGAATAGCGTCGCAGCACATAGTGCGCTTGCGTAGAATTTACTTTTCATTGGTTTTCCGTTTTATCTGTGCTTTCAGAAACAGCCTCTCCGGACTGAGTCATCTGAAAAACATGATTATTAAACTTGCTTGTCGTGGCGACAAACCTAGCAACAGCTAAGTATATCAGCCAAAAGCAAAATAGGCAGCCTAAGCTGCCTATTTTTATACTAAGTGATTAATCTAAAGGAGAAACTACTGTCCCGCTTTTAGCTTCAAGAAATACTCTTCATACTTAGTGGTTAAGTCACCAACAGAGTCTTGCCACTCTACGCGATCGAGATCACCTTGAGATGGGAACAGTGGGGCAATATCTTTGAACTTAGCGTTAGACTCTTCAACCGCAGTTAGATAACCCGTATCACGAGAAATTTGCTCAGCAATCTCAGGGCGAAGTAAGAAATCAATCATCTTATGCGCTGCATCTACGTTCTTCGCTCCAGAAGAGATAGCAAAGTTATCTACCCAGCCAATGCCGCCTTCTTTAGGGAAAACCAGCTTTAGGTTTAAACCTTCATTTTGCGCTGCCGCTGCCGAACCGTTCCAAAGCATACCAACACCAACTTCACCGGACATATATGGCGCACCAGGGTTGTCAGAGTTAAACACTAGCACGTTTGGCATTAGCTTTTGCAGCTCAGCATAAGCCTCATCGATCTGTTTCGGATCGGTTGTGTTACCTGAGTAGCCAAGTTTACGCAGCGCGATATGGAACACTTCTCGCGTGTCATCCATCAACATTAGCTGACCTTCAAGCTCTGGGTTCCACAGATCTGCCCAGCTATCAAAGTCGTTGGGATCGTACATATCTGAATTAACGGCAAGGCCGGTAATCGCAACGACATGAGGAATAGAGTAATCGTTGTTTCGATCGTAGGGTTTATCAAGATAGTTCTTATCTAGGTTATTGAAGTTGCTAAGCTTCGACTTATCAATCTTCTGCAACATGCCTTCGTCACGCATCTTAGCAACGAAATAGGTAGAAGGAACGACAAGATCATAACCTTGATTGTGGGTTTTTAGCTTGGCGTATAAGGTTTCATTCGACTCGTAAGTTGAGTATATAACCTTGATGCCTGTTTCCTCAGTAAACTGTTCTAGGATGTTACTGTTGATGTAAGGTCCCAGTTCATGAACACCAGTTGCTTATTTTCGTCCGCCGCCACAGATCCTGAGAACAGGGAAAGCGCACATGCACTACCAGCTAAGAAAGTAGCCCATTTTTTCATTTACGTTAGCTCCAAACCAAACGTTGCCTTTCACGCTATATGCCTGCGC
>NZ_JATABG010000116.1:0-9544 GCF_036533755.1 Vibrio sp. M260118
ACCTTTGGCGGCAGCAAGTGCCACTTTAGCTTTGAACTCAGGAGAGTGGTTTCTACGTTTTCTAGTCATAATCTGTTCCAGTATTGTTGGGTACTATCAAAACAGATCAATCACTTAAAGTCATGTCCGAAAATTGGGGACCACTTCTGATTGCGTCGTTAAGATGTTCATAATACATAGCCTTAGTTATTTACCGTAAGCGCCAGCTGACATAGCTATGTATAAATTCAGTTGAATAATATTTCTAATCTAAAATGTGATTTTCTTGCGGTTATCAACAGATAAAAATATAATCAATGTTATATTGATTGAGAATAATTACCCTTCGAGGGGTATGCCATTATTGGTTTTTCGACGATTTATTACTTTGAATAGTGTTATTTGGCGTCGGTTTTTATATCCGAAGCGAACTTCTCCGGCCAATACATTTTTATATAACCTACCGCAACCCATATCACTAAGCCTGTCGCCACGGACAACTCAAACAGCCCAAAATTGTGTAACCAATGCCAGTGAGGATGACTTTCAGCAAAGAATGAAGTTAGCCTGTGCATCGCGATCGCGCTAATCACAGAAGGGAAGGTCACAGCAGCAATCGATGGTTGGAACTTGAGTCGCATTAAGCGAATGTAGCAGAGGTAGATTAGCATCGTCATAGTGATGGCGATACCTGCTAAGGCTCCCGTCAATATCGGATCTGGGGTCGGAAAATTCACTAAGTAAGTCGCGAGGGTGAGATTAATTGGCGCGGCCATAATCGCTAGTGTTGGCTTTGCGCGCCTTGGCAGCGTCCCTTCAAATACCAATCTGTATAATACCAGCGGTAACATGAAGAAATAGATGGTAATACACGTATTAACAAGGGTTTCAGAAAAGACCGTGTGGCCAAACTGGGTACCTGCAAGCGAGCTGCTGATCACCCCAACCGGATATAAGAACCAACTCGGGACAATGTTTGACATCTTGAAGTTCTTTAACTGGAAAAAGAAGAACAAAGTCATCATTGTGACATGTAGCAATAGCGCAGCAAACCAAAGCGGATAGGCCACCATTGGCAGTTTGATAGCTAGATAATCACACAGAATCAATAGCGCCATACTCATTGGAGCCATTAGGCTGCCGCTGAGAGGGTGGCGAATATCGTTCATAAATGTACTGTAGCTAGTGAGGTATCTCACTAACACGGGAAACAGCAGGATAGCTCCAAGGCTGGCAAAATAGGGGCGTATTAACTCTCCAACTTCTGGAATATATAATGCCCAAGCGTGGCCAAGTCCGATGACACCTAATGCCAGTGAAGCCTGAGAGGGCGGGACACTCTGGAATTGAGTAAAGCGTCTCCAGTTCAACTCTGTTTATCCTTATTCGACAATACCAACTCGGCTATTTGTCTTATTTAATGTTTATGTAGGGTTATTTGCCGCGATCATAGCAAGCCAAACGGTTGCGTTGCAAATCTCATTCTTGGGTAGAAGGGAGATCTTTCTGTCTCAACTTCTCATTTTTCAATGTTCTATGCAGAAGTTGGCTATAAATTGGCTGACCGCCCAAAAGTTGGGCAAAGATAACCGCACCTAAACTGGTGATAATCAGAGGGAGAATTAAGTAGTAGTTGTTGGTCATTTCAATCACGAGCAGAATGCCAGTGATCGGAGCGCGGACCGTTGCAGCGAAAAGAGCGCCCATTCCTGCAATAGCAAACATACCAGGAGTGATGTTGAGATCTGGAAACAGCCCTTGAGCAATTAAACCGAAGGCGTAACCAAATAGCGTGCCTAATGCGAGCATAGGGGCAAAGATACCGCCGGGAGCACCAGACGCGAAACAGATCAGGGTAGTCGCGATGCGCATAACAAATAGCACCAGCAACACCTGAGCACCATAACCACCATTGGTGATAGTTGGGATTAAGTCGATACCGCCGCCAGTGATAGAAGGGAAGTAGAGCAGCATGATGCCGAAACAGCCACCAATGAGTGAGCCAGTGATCAGGTAGCGTTTTCTGTCGTTGCGATGAAGCTTAACAAACATGTCTTGAGAGAAAGTCACTAGGCGATTGAACACGACGCCAAACATACCGAATAGTGCACCTAGCAGCAGGAACAGCCATAGTGTGGGAAGCTCTGGTGCATCGTACTGCGGCATTGTAATCACTGCATCCTGGCCATTGATATAACGGAATACGATATTGGCTGAGATCGCTGATATAATCACGGCCTTAATAGAGATAAGTGAATATCTAAATTGAGGGCGCATCTCTTCGACCACGAACATGATGCCAGCGAGAGGTGCGTTAAATGCGGCGGCTAGACCTCCGGCTGCACCTGACGCTAACAATGAGTGGCGCGTATTATCGTCTTTAATTTTGAAGATGTCGGTCATCATGCGACCAATAGCACCACCCATTTGTACTGTCGGGCCTTCGCGGCCCAATACCATACCTGAGCCGAGTGCACCCAATCCACCAAAGAACTTTACTGGCAATACTCGCCACCAACGTACTGGACGAATTCCATCCATTGCACCTTCGATTTCTGGAATACCTGACCCTGCCGCTTCTGGAGCAAACCTGTGAACTAAAAAATAGCCAACGAATGCGAGCGAGGCACTGATAACAAACGCGGCGAGCCATAGCGGCACTGCACTTACTAGTTCATTTTTTAGCCAGTCAGTGCGAGTTTCTGAAACGAAGTGAACGGCAATTTCAAAGTAGGTGCCAACTAAACCCGCTAATACACCCACGATGAGCGACAATGCTAAAACTGAAATAGGCGTTTTATCTTTAGAGAGAAACTGATTAACCGCATCCTTAGGAACTTTGGCGAGTAAGGATTGCTTAAGTTTTTCTCTTTTGGTCATGAAAGGCGGGCTCCAATATTGATAGGTCTCCGAGGATTTGATGCAAATTATACCGCTGAGAGTGGTTAACTATAGCAATAAGAATGAAAAGTTGATTTCCAGTTTTGAGATGACGCTATGGTGGGTAATAAACGAATAAAAATACTAGAGGTAAGTCACAATATAGTTACAAGTAGACAGGGGTGTGACTTGCATATTTGAGGATTTGAACCATAGTTAAAGTGTAAGGCAATTCGAACCAACCCGCATGGAGGAAATATCGCCTTACCTACAATTTGGATGGATTCAACGTTAAAATTGAAAGCCTCGTATTTATATCAGGTCGCAACAAAATGACCTCCTGATTCGCATACTCACGATTGAGTAACGAGGGAAAGGGCGCACACAATTGTGCGCCTCTTGTCGTAAAGAGCTTTTTATTCTTCGATGTTAGATATTCTTATTAGCACATCTTCAAGTTGGTCCCATGGAAGAAGCTCGCTATCAATCACTTCTACACGGCTTTCAAATCCTTCCAAGCTCATCTCATTGACTGACACGACGCCATTGCTCACATTGAACGCATAACAGCCGTCGCTGGTATTAAGTACGCCCTTTACGCGCTCGGCAGTAATATCTGACAGCACTGAGAACAGGTCATCAAAACTAAACACCACTTCAGCGCCAAATATCCACCCACAGCTAAAGTAGCCTTGGCCTTTGTTCTCTTTGCGAACGTAGGTTTGATCGGGCGTGAGAGCAAACTGAGGCTCTTGTTCGGCATGGTCATGGTGGTGAGCTGCTACTTCGCTTTCTTGAGCTGAGTGTCTACGAGGTGAGTCAAGAAGCTCAATAGGGAAGTGTCCTTGTTTGACTAACTGAGAATGTACCTTAGGTGGCGTATGGTCAGTGACCCAGTCATTAAATGCATCAATATCGCTGACACTACATTGGTCAACTTTGTTGCCAATAACAATGTCAGAAATCGAAAGTTGATCATTAAAGTTCTGGTTATTTAGGTACTTTTCATTACGTAAGTTTCTAGGGTCAACTAAACCTATGGTAGCTCTTAAGTCGATATAGTCTGTGAACTGGCTCGAAGTCAGTGTCGCCAATACTTTGTGTGCATGCCCAAGGCCAGTTGGTTCAACAATCAGTCGGTCAGGTTTAGTGCGTAGTAAAGCGGTAATAGCGACTGACATAGGAATGCCGGCAGCACAACACATGCAGCCACCTGGTACTTCTTTAATCAGCGCACCTTGGTCAGTCATCAGTGCGCCATCAATGCCGATTTCACCGAACTCATTAACCAATACCGCCCAACGTTCACCTTCGGGTTTATCTTTTAGAAGGTTAAGAATTGCGGTGGTTTTTCCCGTACCGAGAAACCCAGTGATGATGTTAGTTGGTATACTCATCTAAAATGTCTCTGAAATGCTTTTGTTACACTATAACAAAAAAGGGCAGCTTAATCGCTACCCTAATTATAGTGATGGTTAACGCTTGTTTTTCAAGTAACGTTTGCGGCGCTCTTCTTTCTTCTTGGCCTTCTCTTCGGCTTTGCGAGCGGCTTCAATCTCAACCTGAATCAACTCTTCAGTGATCATCTCTGGCAGCTCTAAGGTGATCTGACCTAGCGTTCCGTTACGCAGTTCATGTAAGAGGATCTCTGAACATTTGTGCAAATCTACACGTCCACCTGAACGCAGAGCGCCACGGCGGCGACCGATCTCTTCCATTAGCTCAATGTCACTCTCTGGCAGGTCTTCGATTTCATAACGCTCTTGTAGGCGCTGAGGATAAGCTATAGCCAAGTATTCGACCGTGTAGAAAGCAACTTCGTCATATTCCATCGCAGTATCTTTTACCGCGCCTGTGGCAGCAAGGCGGAAACCACTGTGCGGGTTTTCCACTTTAGGCCACAAAATTCCCGGAGTATCAGAAAGAACAATACCGTTTTGTAAGTTGATGCGCTGCTGGCGACGAGTCACAGCAGGTTGGTTACCAGTGACAGCGATAGTACGACCTGCTAGCGAGTTGATGATGGTCGATTTACCTACGTTCGGGATGCCCATAATCATGGTACGAATGTTTTTGCCGATCTCTTCACGGTGCGGAGCAAGCTTACGCACTAACTCCATGATTTTTTGTACTTCTTGCTGCTGAGAAGTGGTAATAGCAATCGCTTTTACGTTGTGTTCTTTTTCGAAGTGGTCAATCCAAAGTTGAGTCAGTTCTGGATCAGCCAGATCGCGTTTATTGAGAACTTTTACAACTGGCTTGTCGCCTTTCAACTCAGCGATCATTGGGTTTTCGCTACTAAAAGGGATACGAGCATCAAGCACCTCGATAATGACATCGATTTGCGGGATCGCTTCTGCAATCTCTTTTTGAGCCTTGTGCATATGGCCCGGGAACCATTGGATAGACATAGGATTAACCTTGAAATTCAAACTTGGCTCAATTGTAAGGGCAACTGAATAATAGTAAAGGGCTAAAGGCTTTTCCCTGATATACCTATACTGACGATTTAATCGAATCTGGTGCTAATTTAGGGGGAAAGGTCAAGATGTACCAGAGCGGATTGAGAACTATAAGGAAGACATAAGTCGATGAGGAATGATAACTTAGAATAAGCAGTGGGCATCCAACGTGATGTTCATTGTCAACACAACCAGAAAGGAGCAAGCAAATGCATCAACATGAAAAACTAAATTATGTAGAGTTTGGCGCTAAGGATTTAGAGGCGACCAAAGCCTTCTTTTCTTCAGTATTCGGTTGGGATTTTGTGGACTACGGCCCAGAGTATACGGCTTTTTCAAATCAGGGCTTAGATGGTGGCTTCTTCAAGTCTGATCATTGCAGCCAAACTAACAGTGGCGGAGCACTACTCGTGTTCTACAGTGCTGATATAGAAGCGACATTAAACAAAGTAGCTCAAAATGGCGGTGAAGTTATTCGCCCAATTTTCGAGTTTCCCGGAGGCTGTCGTTTTCACTTTATAGAGCCGAGTGGCAATGAGTTCGCGGTTTGGTCTGAGGCGCGCCAATAATATTTTTAAATCTAGGTGCTAAACGTTCGCGGCTACGCATCAACCAATTTTAGAGTTTTAATCATGGATGAAAGAAGCCAGTCATTTTTAGAAAATTTTTTAGAATCCCTACCTCAAGATGTGTCATCAAAGTACAAGTCATTCAGTTCAGATTACTTTTGTGCTGATGAGTACAATGCCAATGTATGTGCTGATTTAGTACTCAAAGGCGAAAAGAGGGCAAGTTGCAGCCTAGATGTTTGGTATAGCGAACAGGGTGAAATTATGCCCAAAGTTGGCCATTTGATGGTTGTAACCAACTGGGATGGCGAGCCTATTTGTATTGTCGAAACCACCTCAGTAAGTAAATGCAAGTATAACGAAGTTACTGCCGAGTTCGCAGCTTTAGAGGGTGAGGGCGACAAAACTCTAAGTTGGTGGAAAAAGGCGCATTGGGACTTCTTTTCTAAAGAGTGCCAAGAACTCAACATCGCCCCTTCTGAAGACATGCTGCTTGTTTTAGAACAGTTTAAAGTTGTGTACCCTAACAACTAGGGGAAATCTATTAAGAGAATGTCATTCGGATGTTCAATAAAGCCAAGTTGGAACATATCCTAGCCATGCGAGTCAAAATCATTGGTGAGTAAAACGTTTGGGATAACCAGGCATCACTGAGATAGATGGAACTGGCCTTGATTCAGTGTTTTTTTATCTATACTTATCCAAGTAGTTGAATTATTAATACTAATTAATACTATAGTTAATATACCCTTCATTCTTGAAGCTGCAGCTTTGTTAACTGCGACAATTCACCCTAATCATATAGTACATCTATACTCATAGGGCTGAATTGTCTTGTTGCCGCGCTGCAATTCCAATTATTTTGGGTATAGAACGATTAGAAGAACACGAAAGGAAGCGCATATGACGATGCTTACTCGCCTTACTCTTAGCGGGTTGATTGCTGTGACTGCAAGCTTTGGAGCTCACGCCAAAGTTATTGAAACGACTACTCTTGTTGGGTTTGGTGAAGCTAAATACTCAGCTGATTTTGCTCACTTTGACTATGTTAACCCAGACGCTCCTAAGTATGGCAAAGTGACATACGGCCAAATGGGCACCTACGACAACTTCAACCGTTATGCATCTCGTGGGGTGGCTGCGGCAGGCAGTGGTCAGCTCTACGACACATTGATGTACTCGCCAAGTGATGAAATTGATTCATACTACCCTCTGATTGCAAGTAATGTGCGTTATTCTGACGATTACATGTGGTTGGAACTCGACCTGAATCCTAAAGCACGTTTTCAAGATGGTAAACCAATTACTGCTCACGACGTCGCTTTCACCTTCGAAAAGTTTATGACCGAAGGCGTTCCACAATACCGCTCTTACTATAAGGCGATTAAGTCTGTAACGGCAAAGTCAGATCTGGTTGTGCGTATTGAGATGAATGAGCCAGACCGAGAGAAACTGTTTAGTTTCGCTCAATCAACTCGCGTGTTACCTAAACACTTTTGGCAAGATAAAAAGTTCTCTGAGCCGCTGAATGAGCCACCAGTCGGTAGCAGCGCCTACAAGGTTACTGATTACAAACCGGGCCAGAGCGTTACTTACACGCTTGATAAAGATTACTGGGCGAGAGATTTACCTGTAAATATTGGCCGCAATAATTTTGAGCAAGTCCAATACGACTACTACCGCGACGACACAGTGATGCTTGAAGCGTTTAAAGCGGGTGAGTTTGATATCCGTATCGAGAGTGAGCCTAAATTTTGGGAAAACTCATACACTGGCAGTAATTTTGACAAAGGTTACATCAAGAAAGAGGTGATCCCGCATCAGCAACCTCAGTCAGCCCGTGGCTTTGTGTTCAATATTCAAACGGAAGTATTTAAAGATCCTAAAGTTCGTGAAGCGATTAGTTATGCGCTCGATTTTGAATGGATGAATCGCAATCTGTTTTACAACGAAAACAGCCGAACAAGAAGTTACTTTCAGAACACCGAGTACGAGTCGGTTGGCCTACCGTCACAAGGTGAGGTTGACGTACTTGCTCCGATAAAAGATAAGATTCCTCCACGTGTGTATACCGAAGAGTATCAACCACCAAAAACAGATGGTTCAGGTCGAATTCGATCTCAGATGCGTACGGCATTTAAGCTTCTAAAAGAGGCGGGATGGGAGCTAAAAAACAAGGTTATGACCAACACCAAAACCGGTGAAGTCATGAGCTTCGAATTGCTGATCTTCAATCCGAATGTGGAAACCTATGCGATACCGTTCCAGAAGAATCTGCGTTTAATGGGTATTGACATGAAATTACGTACAGTGGATAGAACTCAGTACATCAAACGTCTGCGTGACCGTGATTTTGATATGGTTTCATCGAGCTACTTCGCCAATGCTTATCCAAGCTCTAGCTTGATGATAGTTTGGAACTCTAAGTTCATTGATTCGACCTACAATACTGCAGGTGTCATTGATCCTGCTGTTGATTATCTAACTGAACAAATCGCTGACCATCAGCAAGACCCAGACAAACTTTTATTGCTGGGCCGCGCATTAGACAGAGTATTGCAGTGGAACTTTTATATGGTTCCTCAGTGGCATTACAGTAACTATCGGGTCGCAACCTGGGATAAGTTCGAGCGCCCAGAAGTTCGTCCTGATTACGATCTAGGCGTCGATACTTGGTGGGTCTCGAAGGAAAAAGCAGCCAAACTTCCAGAGAAAAGACGATAATCGAGGCTTAAATGGCAGCGTATATATTCCGACGACTATTGCTGGTTATTCCCACCTTGTGGGCAATTATCACGATTAACTTTTTCATTATCCAGATTGCTCCGGGCGGGCCTGTTGAGCAGGCGATCGCCCAAATGGAAGGTCTAGAGTCTGGTTTAATGAGCCGTATTACAGGTGGAGGAAACTCAGCGGATACGGCTGTCGTTGAAGAGGCTTCAGCGACGGGTTATAAGGGTTCTCGCGGGTTAGACCCTGAAGTCGTCGAAGAGATCAAAAAGCAGTTTGGTTTTGATAAACCTCTCCATGAGCGCTACTTCGACATGCTCAAAAACTATGTCACCTTTAACTTTGGCGATAGCTTATTTAAAGGTGGTAGCGTTATTGACTTGATCGTTGAGCGGCTGCCTGTTTCGATATCTTTGGGCTTGTGGAGCACCTTGATCATTTACTTGCTCTCCATTCCCTTAGGCATTTTGAAAGCGATTCATCATGGAAGTCGTTTTGATGTTTGGTCGAGTGCCCTGGTTATTATTGGTTATGCGATACCGGGCTTTCTATTTGCGATTATCCTTATCATTGTATTTGCTAGCGGAAACTACTTTAGCTGGTTTCCGCTACGAGGGTTAGTGTCGAGCAACTTTGACCAACTGACTTGGTATCAGCAAATCGTCGACTATTTTTGGCACTTAGCGTTACCGATTTTGGCGATGGTGATTGGTGGCTTCGCCACTTTGAGTATGCTGACCAAAAACTCATTTCTAGACGAAATTAATAAGCAATATGTGGTTACAGCCCGAGCCAAAGGCTTGGGTGAGCGCGACATTCTTTACAAGCATGTTTTTCGCAACGCAATGCTGATTATCATAGCGGGTTTCCCAGCCGCATTTATCAGTATCTTCTTTACCGGTTCGATGCTTATTGAGGTGATGT
>NZ_JATABG010000117.1:0-9424 GCF_036533755.1 Vibrio sp. M260118
CCATGCCCTTAACTAACGCATCATTCATCGACTGAACAAACTCATTGCGGCAGTCTGGGTAACCGGAGAAGTCCGTTTCACACACACCCGTAATAACGGTTTGCGCGCCAATTTGGTAAGCATAAATGCCCGCGAGAGTAAGAAACAGAATATTACGCCCCGGAACGAAAGAGTTAGGCAGCCCGTTTTCCTGAAGTTCGTGCGAGACTGAGATGTCGTCTCGAGTCAGAGAGCTAATCGCAAGCTCGTTGAGTAAGCCTACATCCATCACTTTATGAGCTTTTACGCCAAGCTCTTTAGCTAGGTTCTGCGCAACCTCAATTTCAAGGTTATGACGCTGACCATAATCAAACGTAATCGCATGAACTTCATCAAACTCTTTAATCGCTTGGACCAGGCAAGTGGTAGAATCTTGACCACCACTAAATACAACAACGGCTTTTTTCATCTCATGTTCCTTTTATGCGATACTCAGGTACTTATGGGTTTGAACCGACAAACGCCAGTTTCTAGCTATGCAAACATCCATGCACAGTTGAGTCGCTCGCGGCTTTTGACTAATTGGTTGTAGTGCAATGACTGTAGACTCTGGTACTGACGCTCTCGCCAGTAGCTCATCTAAATGATCGATATCTTTTTCAGTCGCGACTGGATGCTTGATCTCATTAGCTCTTACAAGTGCTGAGTCAAGTACAGGAAGCTTCCCTTTCATGACCACTTTCGGTGACACGGTAACCCAAGTGTGATCTGTTGCTGCTACAGGCGACGTACCACTGGTCTCTATTTGGCACTGACAGCCGATATCTTCAAAGGCTTGAGTCAAAGGAACTAGGTCATATATGCATGGTTCTCCGCCTGTAATTACTACATGCTTGGCGGTATAGCCCTGCTGCTTATACTGGTCAACGATATCCATAGCGGTCACTGAACACCAAGTTGGTGAGTCTCCGTTCTTAGCTAAAATCTCGTCCAAAGGGCGTTCATCACTCGGGGTAGCATCCCAAGTCTGTTTAGTATCACACCATGCACAGCCTACCGGGCACTCTTGCAGGCGCACAAATACGGCAGGCACACCGGTAAACATGCCTTCACCCTGAATCGTCTCGAACATCTCGTTAATTTTGTACAAGTTCAGCCCAGCCTAATCATCATCAAATCATTGCAGGAACGAGACCTTAAATGAGACGCTGATGAAGATCAACTAATTCATAATTTCAACACTTCGACTTCGCGTTTCATTATTTTGTTATCTCGCTTCAAGCTATTTATCAAGACCGCAATCACTAATCTTGATAAACACAACTTTAGTTAACGACAAAAAGATTTATCTCGTAAAACCAAATACTTATCTAACACGAATATGCATTACTGATATTATGAAACTGTTTTATTTTCATTGAAGGCATGAGTATGTTCACCAACCTATCCATAAAAAAGAAAATCGTTTTTCCTTTGTCATTTATCATCTTACTTTTTTCCGCCAGCTCTTTGGTCAACATCATCGCATCGACGAATCAAGCTAAGCTAGCTAAGTCTATTCAGGAGCATTACCTACCGGCACTTTTTACATTAGAAGATGCTTATCGCGATTTGTATCAAGCGACATCTGCAGTTCAAGCAATAGTGCTATCAAGCTCACAAGAAGAAGTTGAAATGCACCGCTTTGAATATGAAGACAACGCCTACAAAGCAGGTCCTCGAATGGCACACGCTAGCGAGTTGGTTGAACTAGGTCTTCTGCCGAACTCTGCTCAAAAAGAGATTGACCAGTTAGTCAAGCTTGGAAACATCTGGTTAGCGAGCTATGAAGATTTCATCAATTCCCCGCAATCACAGTGGCAGGCGATCTATGAACAGAACAAAACTACTTACAACGACCAGTTCAACACCGTGCGCAATCAGCTTAACGTGGTGAACGATGCTATCGTCTTAGCTCGTGATGAAGCTCAAGATCGCAACGCCTCTGCTTCGAAGCTCGCGGAGAAGGCGCTGGAATTGGGTACATTAATTGTTGTCTTGACCGCCTTACTCACCTGTTGGTTCTTGATTAAAGCGATAGTGAAACCGATTGAGGACATTACAAGAACTATGCACGACATCGCATCTGGTGATGGCGACCTAAGCCAAAGAATCTCCAGTAATTCGAAAGATGAAGTTGGTCAACTGGCAGCGGGCTTTAATGTTTTCGTATCTAAAATTCAAAACACGATTGAGCAAGTCATTGATAGCGCAGCTTCCGTTCGCGTAGAGATGGGCAACCTTGCAACTGTCGCGCAATCAATAGCAGGTTCTACTAATCAACAACAACGTGAAAGCGAAGCCGTCGCCGCAGCCGTTCACGAAATGCAAGTCACCAGTCAATCGGTCAGTGACAACGCGAGCAACGCAGCTCACGCGAGTCATAGTGCTAATCAAGAGGTTCAATCAGCAAACTTAGTATTAGAATCAACCGTTAACTCTATTCGTGAACTTGCAGCAGACATCGAGAATGCTAGCGGCGTAGTTCATACCCTAGACCAAGACGTCGCTAATATCGCCTCAATACTCGATGTGATTTGCGGAATTGCAGAGCAAACCAATCTACTCGCCCTTAACGCAGCCATTGAAGCGGCTCGTGCGGGCGAGCAAGGCCGTGGATTTGCAGTAGTAGCCGATGAAGTTCGTTCTCTTGCTAGCCGCACTCAGCACAGCACCGGAGAGATTCAGTCTATGATTGAACGCTTGCAAGCTGGCGCAGAGCAGGCGGTAAAAGTCATGCAAGCGAGCAAAGACAGCAGCGATTCTACGATTGAATCTGCTCAATCAGCCACTGAATCATTGAATGAAATTCTGACTGCGATCAGCAGAATGAACGACATGAACACTCAAATCGCGACTGCTGCTTCTCAGCAAAGCTCGGTAAGTGACAACGTAAGTAGCAACGTACAGAAGATTGCCGACAACAGCAGTACGACTGTGGTCATGGTACAGAATGCCGACCAAGCCATCAGCACACTTGAAAATCAGTGTGAACGACTTGACCAGCTAGTCTCTCAGTTTAAGTGCTAACGACCTATCAACATTCCAATCCATACATAACCGCAGCCTAAGCTAAACTTTGGTTGCGGTTTGTACTTTTTCTCAACGAGAACACAAATACACAGATCAGCACCGGATATCTAAATGCTTCGACAATTAACGAGGCAACACTGCTTATGGATGCTTGCTCTGCAGCAAAACTAATTAAGCTATTAACCGCTATAAGAATCGCGATCAGTGCGACAATCTTCTTGCCTGTCATCTCACGATCCTGTTGTTTTAATATCATCAGTAGACCAAGCATAGTAAACACGATCGCGAGCCAATACGTGAATATAGGGATCGGCCAAAACATTGCCATCACTCCACAAGCAATCAATAGCATTCCCCACACTATTTTAGAGGTCATGAGTGCGTTGGCGTCAACTTGTGATTTTGCGTCTAAACGTATCAAGTGCCAAGCACACAACATGCCCAGTAATGCCCCACTCAAACTATCTTGCAAAAATGCCACACCGCTATAGAAGTTAGCTAAACTCAGCCAAAGAATAATTCCTAGTAGTCCCAACGACAAACGATTTACATACAACTTTTCGCTTACATGCAACACTAACATGCCGACACATGACCATATGGCGATAGGCAAATTAGGCAGGCTAAAGCCGTAGCTTTTAGCAAGTTCAAGCGCAGGCAAATAGACATGTGGGCGAGGAGAAGCAAAACCCTGCTGAGCAACTAAGCTTAGCAGCGAGGTAATGGTGATCGCAAAGAAGACTTTATAGCTAAATTGGCTACCAAAACGCCAGTAGAGTACAGGGAGAAGCACAAGCAGCAACGTTGATTCACCCAGCCAGTTCCCTGCCATCAGCACTGGCTCAAATATCTGATTGACACCACTAGGCAGCTTCATAAACAGATGCTGCAACTGTGTCATCCAATTTAGCTCAATTTGTTGCAGCACTGGCGCCGCTTCAATCAAGTTGCCAACAAACAGTACACTTTGGTCTGTCGCTCGTGGCAAAAGTTCGGTAAGTATACTTAGCTGATTTGGGTAACGATAAGAATCGCTAGGAACCCCAGCAGGTTTTACAAGCATCGCTGATGAAACTTCAATTCCGTAGTGAGGTGCAAACCATATTGGTAGCTCATAGCCGTCATAGGTATTATTGAACTGAAACGAGACAATATCTGAATCAGAGACGCAATCAAAGTAAACGCTCTTACCGTCACTCATCAGTTCATCTTTTACCGTAACCACTAACCCAGTCTCTTCCCATGTTTCTCTCTGTGCTGCTAACTTAGGCGATTCACCTTTGCCTATGTAACCAGCAGGGAGCGAGAGCTTTCCGGTTAGAATCTCTTTTACCAGTACGATCTGGTCACCACTTCGTATGATGCAAGCGGCGCCTTTAATTGAAGACTCACTCGCCGTAGCCAGTGATGAAAATAGCAGAGATAGACCTGCTAAAAGAAAAACAATTATTCTGTTATCGTAGTTCATTATTTATTCTTGATCAGTCGTTACCGATTTGCGTAACCAGTGAATATGGTGTTCAAAGCCACAATGGTGATAAAATTCAACTGCCGACTGATTGAACTCCCAGACTTCAACGAATATTTCTTTCACGCCATACTCTTTAAAACGTTGTTCTATCTTTCGACACAAATTAGTGGCGAGCCCCTCGCTACGTCTTCCCTGAACAACATACAGTTCGTCAATACTGCCCATTGATACTGGCTTACTGACTGTTGATATGAGCTCACAAAAATGGCCGCTAATAAAGCCTATAACAACATCTTTTTCGCATGCGACAAATACAAGACACTCAGGATCATCAAGATAACGAGCGATACTCTTCTCTTGCTCAATATCTTCAGCGGTTTTGAAGTAGTTAGGACATTGCTGATGATGCTCGTTATGCAGCTCAAACATTAGATCGTTTAACTGTTCTAAATCCGTGTCCTTTGCACTACGAATAGTTACATTGCGCATAGTTATTTTTGCATTACGAATAAAGTGACAGTTTGGCGGTTTAACAACAATATTTCAATAAAAAAGCCCCTGTAATTAGGGGCTTGGTTTCATAATCGGAATTGGCCTAGGAATGTAGCGCCTTTTCTATCTCTTCGAGACTACTTGGATCATCAATGGTTGACGGCAC
Source organism: Vibrio sp. M260118 (assembly GCF_036533755.1). Lineage (NCBI taxonomy): Bacteria > Pseudomonadati > Pseudomonadota > Gammaproteobacteria > Vibrionales > Vibrionaceae > Vibrio > Vibrio sp. M260118. Next base: position 5,181 of record NZ_JATABG010000117.1, read on the forward strand.
CGTGTACTGCTCGCCATCAGCGATTTGGCGGATAGTCCGGCGTAATATCTTACCTGAACGTGTCTTAGGTAAGCGCTCTACCACTAGTGCGTGCTTAAAGCAGGCAACTGCACCAATTTCATCTCGTACCTTACCCACTAGCTCCCCTTCAAGCTCAAGGTCATCGACCTTAACACCATCTTTAAGAACAACCAGGCCCAATGGTAGCTGACCTTTAAGGTCATCATGCACACCAACCACAGCACATTCTGCAATAGCAGGGTGGCCGCCGACAATTTCTTCCATCTCACCGGTCGATAAGCGGTGACCAGCAACGTTGATCACATCATCGATACGTCCCATGATAAACAAGTAGCCATCTTCATCAAGATAACCGCCATCACCAGAGACATAGTAGCCTGGGAACTGACTCAAATAGCCCGACTCAAAACGGTCATGGTTGCGCCATACCGTTGGCAAACAGCTTGGCGGCAGCGGGCGTTTAAGGGCAACAAAGCCTTGCTGATTAGGCTCTACTGGCTCACCAAGCTCATTAAGAATCTCAACTTGATAGCCTGGGATCGGTTTGGTGGCAGAGCCCGCTTTTACGGGCATCAGCTCAATACCCGTCGGGTTACCTGCAATCGCCCAGCCTGTTTCTGTTTGCCACCAGTGGTCGGCAACAGGTTTATCAGTTTTACTCTCGACCCACTCTAAAGTTGGCGGATCTAGGCGTTCACCTGCCATAAAAATAGTTTTTAATTTAGACAGGTCGAACTGCTTGATGTATTCGCCATCCGGATCTTCTTTCTTGATTGCACGGAAAGCCGTTGGAGCGGAGAAAAGTACATCAACGTTATATTCTTCACATACTCGCCAGAAAGCTCCTGGATCGGGGGTTCGAACAGGTTTACCTTCATACAAAATTGTCGTGCAACCGTGTATTAACGGCGCGTAAACGATGTAAGAGTGCCCGACGACCCAACCAACATCCGATGCTGCCCAATAGACACTGTCTTGCGGCACATTGTAGATTGCACTCATCGAGTACTTCATCGCTACCGCATGACCGCCATTATCACGCACGACACCTTTAGGCTTGCCTGTCGTACCTGAAGTATAAAGAATATAAAGAGGATCTGTTGCCAATACAGGCACACAAGCATGTGGAAGTGCATCTTGATAGGCTTTAGCCCAATCAATATCACGTTCAGAGTTCAGCTCTGCCTCACATTGAGGTCGTTGCAGTACAACAACACGTTCAGGCTTCCAACGGCTGTCCATAATCGCTCTATCAACCAGCGGCTTATATGGGATCACCTTAGTGACTTCAACGCCACAAGAAGCGGTCATCACCACTTTAGGCTCTGCATCTTCAAGGCGAACAGCCAGTTCATTCGCCGCGAAGCCACCAAACACAACAGAGTGAATCGCCCCCAAACGCGCACAAGCTAGCATCGCCATTGCCGCTTCAGGGATCATTGGCATGTAGATAACCACTCGGTCGCCTTTTTCAACGCCCTGCTGCGAAAGCATGCCTGCTATTCTGGCAACTTGATCTCTAAGCTCTAGGTAGGTGTAGCTTTGCTTAGTTTCGGTGACTGGAGAATCGTAAATTAACGCAACCTTGTCGCCTCGCCCTTGCTCACAATGGTAATCCAGTGCCAGCCAAGCTGTATTTAGCATTCCATCAGGGAACCAACGCTCAATACCATTTTCATCCTTAGCGAGAATGGATTCCGGCTGTTTAAACCAGTCAATATTCTTTGCCTGTTCTGCCCAAAATGCTTCAGGCTCTGACAGCGCCCATTGATATTCTTTTTGATACGTAGACATATTGCTTCCTCCAGTATGTCTCGACATTGCTTTGACGTAGTTAATAGCGGTCAACTACGCAAAAATATCGGAGGGTACACGTGCAAAGCCCTCCATAATGATTCGAGCACTGCGGCTCATTACGGCTTTGTCAGCGACCCAACCCTGTTCAGTTTGCGACGCTTTCGCACCCACTTTTAATGTTCCAGATGGGTGGCCAAAAGTCACTGACTCCATCTCACCTCCGCCAGCAGCGCGATTAACAATAGTGCCGGGAACGCAAGACGCCGAAGCAATTGCCACAGCGGCCGTACCCATCATTGCGTGGTGCAACTTACCCATAGATAGCGCACGAACTAAAACATCCACCTCGTTTTCATCGACAGGTTTACCGCTCGACGACAGATAGCTTTTAGGGCTGGCAACAAAAGCAACCTTTGGTGTGTGTTGACGAGCCTCTGCTTCTTCAACCGAGTTAATCAACCCCATTTTCAATGCGCCATAAGCTCTAATGGTTTCAAAGCGCGCCAACGCATGCTGATCACTGTTGATATCATCTTGCAGCTCAGTGCCTTGATACCTCAGCGCTTCGGCATCAACAAAGATGGTCGGAATGCCTGCATTAATGAAGGTTGCTTCGAAAGTACCAACATTTGGCACCTCTAGCTGATCAATCACGTTTCCAGTTGGGAACATACTTCCCTCACCATCTGCTGGCTTGATAAAGTCCACCTGAATTTCTGCAGCAGGAAACGTCACGCCATCAAGTTCAAAGTCACCGGTTTCTTGAACTTGCCCATTAACAATCGGCACATGAACCACAATGGTTTTGCTGATATTGGCTTGCCACACTCTTACTGCTACTGTTCCGTTCTCAGGTATACGCTCGGCATCGACTAACCCAGCATGGATAGCAAAAGGCCCGACAGCGGAAGACAAGTTACCGCAGTTACCACTCCAATCAACGAACGGCTTATCTATCGAAACTTGTCCGAACAAATAATCCACATCATGATCTGGCTGAGTGCTTTTCGACACAATCACAGTTTTACTCGTGCTTGATGTCGCCCCCCCCATGCCATCAATCTGTTTTGCGTACGGATCTGGGCTACCAATCACTCGTTGCAGCAAAGCATCGCGCTCTTTTCCCGGCTGTTGAGCAGGTTTTGGCAAATCTTCTAAACTGAAGAACACCCCTTTACTGGTGCCGCCTCGCATATAGGTCGCGGGGACTTTTATTTGACTTGGTGTTGTCATCATAGCCACCTACTGAGATAAAAAGTCTTGAGCGAAACGTTGCAGTACCCCACCCGCGTTATAGACACTCACTTCATCAGCGGTATCCAAACGACAAGTCACAGGTACGTCAAACTTCTCACCATTAGCTCGAGTAACAATCAATGCGAGATCGGCCCCTGGTTTTATTTCGCCAAGCACGTCGTATAACTCGCTGCCATCTAGCCCTAAGGTTTTACGGTCAGTCCCCGATTTAAACTGCAACGGCAGAACACCCATACCCACTAAGTTGGTCCTATGAATGCGTTCAAAGCCTTCAGCTACAATGGCTTCGACCCCCGCTAAACGCACGCCTTTCGCCGCCCAGTCGCGAGATGAACCCTGACCATAATCAGCACCTGCAACGATGATCAGCGGCTGCTTGCGGTTCATGTAGGTTTCTATCGCTTCCCACATGCGAGTCACTTTACCTTCGGGTTCTATTCGCGCTAGCGATCCTTGAACAACCTCGCCACTCTCCTGCACCATCTCATTGAACAATTTCGGGTTAGCGAAGGTAGCGCGCTGAGCCGTAAGGTGATCGCCACGGTGCGTCGCATAGGAGTTAAAGTCTTCCTCAGGTACATCCATCGAAGCCAAGTATTCCCCAGCAGCACTGCTTGCTAGAATCGCATTCGAAGGCGATAAATGGTCGGTAGTGATGTTGTCGCCCAAAACCGCGAGTGGTCTCATGCCTGACAGTGTCCTTTCACCTGCCAATGCGCCTTCCCAATAAGGTGGACGGCGGATGTAGGTACTCTTTGGTCGCCAATCATATAATGGGTTACTGTTGCGCTCGCCCTCATCGAGTTTGAACATTTGAATGTAGACTTGGTTAAACTGTTCCGGTTTTACGTGTTTACCAACGACCGCATCGATCTCTTCATCACTTGGCCACAAATCATTAAGATAAATTGGCTTGCCTTGTTGATCATGACCAAGCGCATCTCGCTCAATATCAAAGCGGATAGTTCCCGCCAAAGCATACGCTACAACAAGTGGTGGCGAAGCTAAGAATGCTTGCTTGGCATAGGGGTGAATACGACCATCAAAGTTACGGTTGCCTGACAACACAGCCGTCGTATAAACATCCCGGCCTATGATCTCTTGCTGAATTTTCGGGTCTAGCGCGCCACTCATCCCATTACAAGTCGTACAAGCATAAGCAACGATAC
>NZ_JATABG010000118.1:0-11726 GCF_036533755.1 Vibrio sp. M260118
TTCATACGTTACTTCCTTGTCTATAAGATTAAATGGTGCGGATACAAAAAAGGTCAGCAAGTGCTGACCTTAAGAGTTGGCTAGCTCGCAAATGAGCTTAACATCCATATTGCCAACAGAACAAATATCAGCCCCATAAACTTATGTTGATACGTTCTGAACCTAGCATTTTCTAAAAGCGGTTTGCCCAACGTTCCCACTAACGCCACCAGCAGTAGGTTGAACAATAAACCTAATACATTCAGTAGCAAACCCAGTGCTAACATTTGTTCTCCAGAACTTGCGGTTATGTTGCTGGAAACAAATTGAGGCAAAAACATCACAAAAAACACTAAAGCCTTAGGATTGAGTAAGTTACTTACTAAAGCTCTTTGGTAAAAAGTGGTCGCGATCTTGTTTGAGCCATCCATTTGGGGCGCATCAGCAGCACTTGCGCTAATACAGTCCCAGCCCATTTTTAGTAAGTAGGCACCACCTAATAAGTGCAACGCTTTTAAGGCAATCGGGCTCATGGCTATCAGTGCAGAAACACCGAGTGCAGCAAGCAGGGTTAGGATGATCCCTGAAGTGGCATTGCCTAAGCTCGCAAAGATACCCACTTTACGGCCGTAGCTCATACTTGAGCTGGCGATAAGCAACATATCAGGCCCTGGCAGCAATAACAGTGCAACAACAGCGGTTAGGTAAACCGGCAGCACAGAAATATCGATCATGTTTTTTATTTTACAGAATAGGAAAACCGCGGCATTTTAGTCCAACATTCGTGAATAATCCACAATAAAAAGCCGCGTGATAATAGAAATTCAGCACCAACAAACCACCATCATGTTAATCATTCGCAAATTAAATTGGGCAATTTTGTACAAAAACAAACAAGACCGATAAGCTAAACTGAAAAGTCGGGCGTTTACATCAAACGAACAAGGAGCGACAATGGCGAGCAACGGCAAAGAATCAGCCAGTTTTCAGCTAGCGAATGAGTTAGGCGGGCTAGAGCTGTTGGACGCTAAATACACCCATCAGAACTTTTCCCGTCATAGTCACGAAGGTTATACGGTGGGAGTGATTGAAAAAGGGGCTCAGCGTTTCTACCGCACCGGAGGCAATCATGTCGCCCCAAAAGACAGTATTATTCTAGTCAATGCCGATGAAGTTCATAACGGCCAAACCGCGACAGAGGGAGGCTGGGAATACAAAGCCATGTATCCGCTACCGGAGCAATTCTCTCAGCTAACGGAAGGACTGTCATCAGGCTTGTCGGTTCCTTACTTTCCCGAGCCCGTGGTATATGATCCCGAACTTGCTCAGCAACTTCGCTTAGTGTTCGATACTTTAGCCCAATCAGACAATAAATTGCTCCGAGAAACATTAATCTATGGCACTCTGGTCAAACTCGTCGCTCGTCACAGTAAATCTAAGGTAAATTGGGAGCCGAAAACGCGCAGTCAAAGGCAGTTGTTAATGGTTAAAGAGTTCCTCGATGATTTTCCTCAAGCTGACGTTAGCTTAGAGGATCTTTCTAAACTGGCAGGGCTAAGCCCTTATTACCTAACCCGTAGCTTTCAAAAAGAGTTCGGCTTACCACCGCATGCGTACCAAATACAAGCAAGGCTAAGAGTAGCAAAACAGCTGTTACGCAAAGGGCTCAAGATATCAGAAGTAGCTCAGGAAACAGGGTTTCATGACCAAAGCCACTTCCATCGCCACTTCAAGCGAGCATTAGGTGTTACTCCTAAACAGTTTGCTGGTAAAACTTAACCCAATGCCCAACAGCAAGTTTGTACAAGCCGCAATTTTCCCGCTATGAGTAAATAAGCTCATCTTCCATCAGATTAAAAACAATAACTATGAGTATCATGACCTTGGAACAAGAACGACCGCTCAATCGCTCAACACTTTTTTGGCAAGGCACTCTCGCCATGGTGCCGCTCAGTATTGCCGTGATCCCTTGGGGGTTACTCGCAGGATCTTTCGCTATTGAATCGGGATTAACAGTCGTCGAGAGCCAAGCGTTATCAGCAATTCTCTTTGCGGGTTCCGCTCAACTGGTTGCCACTGGAATGTTTAAAGCGGGTGCAACATTAGCGACTATGCTTTTAGCGATATTTTTCATCACCTCAAGACATTTGCTCTACAGTGTGTCAATGCGAGATAAGATCAGTCCACTGCCACTTAAATGGAGGCTAACTCTAGGCTTTCTACTAACGGATGAGCTATTCGCAATCTGTGGGCAGCAGTCTGAAAAGCAGTTTAATCGCTGGTATGCACTTGGGGCAGGGCTGAGCTTCTATTTGTGTTGGAACCTAGCCACTCTCGCGGGTATTGTCGCAGGTAGCTATATTCCGGCCTTGAACGAATTAGGCTTAGAATTTGCTGTAGCGGCAACCTTTATCGCCATTGTCATTCCTAACGTAAAATCCTCTCCTGTACTTCTCGCAGTACTGGTCTCAATGGTTACATCGGTAATCTGTTATGCGCAAGGCATAGAATCAGGATTAATGGTTGCCAGTATCGCAGGAATGCTCGCAGGTTACATTGCCGAATCACTAAAAGGAGGTAACCAATGATTATGCTGTCTATTTTAGCCATGACTTTGTTGGTTTTCGCCAGCCGTTATCTGTTTTTAGAGCCACGCTTGCCTCTAAGACTCAACCCTCAGGCCCAGCGACTTCTAAAGTATTCCAGTCCTGCCGTTTTGACTGCGATTTGGGCACCAATCGTATTTATGCCAGAACAAGAGTTGTGGGTTTCTGCAAGTAATCCATACTTGATCGGTGCTGTCGTCGCAGCTGTGTTGGCCTGGCGGACTAAAAACGTACTACTAACCACACTAGTTAGTATGGTGGTGTTTTTGGTTTTAAAACTGTTCTAATACCAAACGGAACGAAAAAACCTCCAATGAAATCTTCAATTGGAGGTTTATTAAGGCGCTGAGAAGTAGCTATTGAGCGACCCACTCAATCTCAATTAATGTTTTATCTGCTGATTTTAATCTCGCTAGAAACACGTCATCAGCATGAACTTCCCCTACGCCTTGGGGTGTCCCCGTCATAATGATGTCGCCATCACATAGCGTAGTGTAGGTTTTGAGCTCATCCAAAATCACCTGTGGCGAATACATCATCTGCTTCACGCACCCTTTTTGAACTCGAACGCAGTTAATAAACAGTTCGATCTCTAGCGAGTCAATCTTAAGTCCATCCAGAGGAACAAATCGGCTAAAAACCGCAGAACCATCAAATGCTTTAGCTCGCTCCCACGGCAAGCCTTGCTCTTTCAATCGCGACTGCATGTTTCGCTTAGTTAAATCAAGCCCAACTCCCACTGCGGCAAGTTGACCACCTTTGACGATAAAGCAGATCTCACTTTCGTAATGAAGTCGTTCTTGATGAAAAGAGGCTAATTGAGTAGAGATGGACGTCGGAGGTTTGGAAAACACCACCATTTGCTCAGGAACGGAGTTGTTCAACTCTTGGATATGCTCTAAATAGTTTCGACCAACACATAATATTTTTGTTGGTTCAACCAACGAATCCCCAAGCTTTACCGAACTCATGCCACCATCCCTGACGTTTAAGAAGAGGCACTATTTTATGCTAAGTGGCTAATAAAAAAACGATTTCAAATCAAAACTAAGAACTACTACCCATTATTGTCGTTGGATTTATCAACAGAATATAAAAAGCGCCCATTCAAACTCAAATAGGCGCCCACACTATCAAAGTGCTAAGGGATTAGTCTCGCTACTACAAGAAGTAACGTGCACCAATGGTCCACTTATCATCTTTCGCTTTGCCAACATCGTTATCGCCTTCAAACTGATAGCCTGCAAAACCGATTAGCTTAGGTGTAATGTTGTATTCCGCTTGCACCGCACTCTGACTAAACGCGGTTCCTTTAGCCGAAGTAGAAGTTGCTTTCCCCTCCACTTCCTCGTAGTTAACACTTAAGTTCAAGCCATTTCCAAGTCCATAGGCAAGTATTGCCTCATATTGATTAGACTCGTAGTAACTCTTGTAGAAGTTCTTGTTATCGGTGTAAACCAAAGCTGCGTATATTCCACTACCGTAATTACCATAGTTCAACGACACCACATGGGATTTAGCTTCTGTATTGTCAATGTCACCAGCGTTGTAAACATAGCCTAATGAAGCCCCCATAGCGGAAAACGCTAACGCTACTTGTCCACGGGCATCATATTCAGCGGTTGTACGAGTTACAGTGACAACCCCATTCCCAGTTGAAGGCGTTTCTGTGGTATCTGTTTGCTTACCTTGCCAGCCTAACCCTAAGCTAAGTGACATATCTTCAGAAAAAGAGACACTGTTACGGTAGGTCACCATCTTATCACCACGGCCGGTGGCTAAATTACCATGGTTTTCATAAAGAAAGTCGTTCGCAAACGCGATAGGTTTATCTGCAACGCCAGCTACATCGTAGTAAGGCGCCCATTGCGTACCAAGTGCTAATCGCCCTCCTTGTTCATGGCTAGCACCTATGTAGCCCAAACGAGTGGTGAATGAGGTATCACCACCACCAAGGTAGTTAAGTGCCCATTCACCTTTTGCATCGACGGTAAAGCCATTACCAAGGTCTTGGGTACCGCCTACGTTCAATCGAGGTGAAACTTGGTGAACTTCAACCTCTTTACTCGTTCCATACTCTCCGACACCGACGTCGACATAACCACCAATGGAAAGCGTCGAGCCTTCACTGTTGTAAATTTCTGCTGCTAGAGCGTTGGTACCACATGCTGCTGCCGCGATAGAGACGGCTAATAATTTAATGTTCATAACGTATATCCGTATTGGGTTAAACCAGGTTCGAATTAGTACACCATGACTAAAAACTACACGAACACATAAAACGTAGTTGGTAAAACTCAAAAATGAAGTGAAACTAGACACTTATAAATGAGAATTAACCAGCGCCCTCAATTGAACAACGCAATGAGCAAACCTCAAGCATATGAAATTGTTATGATTTAATGTGATTAACGTTACCAAGATCAATATGCCGATCAATCTCACATTTTTGAAAATAGGCAGGGAACTTTTCTAGAAAAACGAAAAAGCCCTCGAATGAAATCGAGGGCTTTTGCAGAAGAACCTAAATGTTACTTAGCGTTTACCGCTTTAATAAACACTTGCTGTGCACCTTCAACATTGAGTGCTTTTGCCTCTTCTAGCAGGCTTAGCGCTTTGTCGAGATTGTTCGATTCTACCGCTGTACGGATTGCATTGTGGTAATAGGTTTGGGTTTCTGGGACGACTACTATTGACTTAGCTTTAGTCTTTGCAATTGAAGTCTCCGGCTCTGATTGAATAAGCGACTTTTGATTGTATCCACTTAATGTTTGTGTCTCAATATTAAGAGAAAAATGCCCATTATTCGAAGCTAAGTAAGTAGGATCCGTTACGATTGGCATCGGTTCGCCCGACTCTTCAGCGCGCAACTTGGCCGGATGTGGGACAACAACTTTTTTACCCAGTTCAGAAGTCTCAACATAAACAATCATATACGGACTAAAAACCGTATCCACGGTCATTGTTAGTTCATAACGATTCTTCGCCAAAGCATCTGAAAATTTAATTTCAAATTCTGTATCATCAATTGTTTTTACAACATTAAAGTTTTCATCGAGGAGCTCTATTTGTGGTACAGCGACTTCTCCGTCTAACATTAAGCTACGTAGACGCAGCTCTACCGAGCCAGATTGCTGAGCAAACGTAAATGCGGAGAAATAACTTTTCTCTTGCTCAAAAAGACCAACTGGCGATGCGGAGTTCAATTGAAAGTCTAATTCTTGATTTTGCTGAAGGCGAACCCAAGGATATTGGCTCACAGATTCGCAGCAAAGTTCGGTTTCTAGGGGTAAAGTATTTTGCTTAAGAGATAAATCATCGCTCGAAGCACACCCAATCAAACTCATGCCGGAGAGAAGCAAGGTAAGGTATTTTTTCATCTCTAATTCCATCTTTTTATTATATGAGTAAAGGCAGTCTAAGCGACTGCCTTTTATTATGTAACAGTAAAATTAACTTATTAACTAGCTTAGAACCAGATTTCTGCTTCTACACCAAAGCGAGTTTCATCGCCTTTTGCGTCTTTTGACCAAGAGTAGCCATCATCACTAGAAGTCATGTAAGTTACGTATGGCTTGATTTGAGGACGACCCCAGTAATCTGCATTAACAGTAAATACTGGCGCAAGTGTCGCAGTCACAAATGACGTGCTATCTTTTTCACGACCCCACGCTCCTGCGTCTGAATATGATTCATGAGCATAAGTTACAACTGCTTCCATACGGAAGTTTTCATTAACTTTGTAAGAAGGTGTCACACCCATAAATAGGCGTTGTACATCATCCTGATTCCAGACCTTGCGATCGTCTTTATTGTCAAGTGACCAGTACACTAACTCGGTACCAATCTGTAGGTTATCTGTCGCGTTCGCTACACCGTAAGAAGTAAAGAAGATAGAACGATCACTCTCATCCCAGCCACCATTCCAAGACCCAAAGTTAACGCCTTTAGTCCCAGCCAAACCTTCACCGTAAGTCAACGCTGTAAGCGCCCAACCATCTAGGCCATAGTAGCTAGAAGAGTACGTTACAGAAAGACCAAGACCATCATCTGCAGCTGTTGTTGAAGAGTCAACATTTGCTCTGTGCATGTATTTTAGGTCGAAGTCGAACTTGCCACCCAAGCCTTCAACACCATACATGTATAAATCCACAGAAGTCATTGTCTTGCTCGCTCCATTCGCTGCAAGGTTATCTTGTTTACAGTTAAGTGTATTAGAACCAACCGTACAGTAACCATCACCGGCGTCAGCAGAAACCACAGCAAGGCCCATATTATCATGTTGAATACCACCACCTAGACCAGATGATTGTTTCCAGTACTCTTTAGTGATAATACCAGCTTGGCGGTTTAAGTAACGCTGACCTGCCCAAATACTTGTGCCTTCAGAAAAGAATGATAAATCGCCTAGCTCCACGTAAGCTTCTTTAAACTCAAACTGACCAGATGAAAGATGACTTTCGTTACCACCTGAAGAAGTGTAGAAACCACGACCGTTACCACCTTCATGGTTACCATACTCTGTTTTCAAAACGTACTTAGACCATGAACCATTATCGTAATTGTCACCACGAGTTACAGTGAACTCTACTTGATTAGGGTTACCAGAAAATGCGGCACCTGCAGCGTGATAGTCACGACGGTGTGCCCAAGTATCACCAAGGTCTAGCGATTCGCCTACGTTGTATAGTAGGTGACCATAGCCATTTACTTGCCAACCTTGATTAACTTTGTCTTCTGCGAACGCAGAACCAGCAGCTAAAGCTGTCACCACTGCGGCAGCCAATACACTTACTTTTTTCATTTTTAACTCCATTTAGGGTTTATTATTTTTTTCCGCTCCCGATTAACTATTCCGTAAAGGCAGAAACAGAATTCGTTGAAAAGAGAGGTAAGATGGGAAGCAAAAGAGCTTGCCCCAATTTGTTTCAACTGGTTACAGATTAACGAGGGAGGAGAAGCTACGACTCCTCCAGATGAGAAATATTTAAGGGGGATGAGAAAGGAGTAGATCTAATACCGAACGGTGTTTTTTTGTTTGAAATCACAAATTTTGGGATGAGAAATCGCGGGAGGAGAAAAATAACGAGATCAAAATGTCAGCTGCTTCACCTTTTAAGCTCGAAAGTTCATAAAAATGTAATTAAATTACATTTATAATTTTGCTATCAGGCGCTTGACCTATTTGCTGCAAAACTATTTACTTACTATTCGAAAACAACAATGACAGTAAAGTAACCATAATGCCGTGCTCTCGTCCTTACCCTTTAGGCGCAACACCAGACTCGAATGGGTGTAACTTTTCGATCTACTCTCCACACGCTGAAGATATTCAGTTGGTGCTATTCACCGATGATGGTGAATTTGAAACACACTCTCTAAATGAAGAGTATGCAGGGATAAGACACGCCTACATTGAGAAAGTTCCCCAAGGACAGAGATACGGTTATATCGTTACTCGAGATGGTAAACCTCATCTAATTTCTGACCCATATGCCAAGGCGCTCGACAAACCACTTCACTACTCGACACCCTTTACTTCAGAGAAAAGCTTTCAACTTGCTAAGTGCGTGGTAGTGGGAGACAATTTTGACTGGCAAGGTGTTACCAAGCCCGCGCGTCCACGCGAAGAGATGGTTCTGTTTGAAACCCATGTAAAAGGCGTATCTAAACTCAACTTATCAGTCCCAATCAATCAACGTGGTCGATACCTAGGTTTGGTTAGTGAGCCAATGCTTGAGTTTTATAAGCAGCAGAACATCAACACACTGCAATTGTTGCCTGTTGCGGCTTGTATGCATGAGCCACACTTGCTGGAAATGGATAAGGTCAATTATTGGGGCTACAACCCATACCTGTTCATGGTTCCCGACCCTCGCTACGCTCAGCACGACGCGGTAACCGAGCTTAAAACCGCTATCCGTGAGCTACACAGAAATGGTATCGAGGTTATTTTAGATGTGGTTTACAACCATACTGCGGAGGGCGGCAGTCAAGGCCCAGTATTTAACCTAAAAGCCCTCGACCACAATTACTACTTCAAGCACGGTCACCACTTCGCCAACTTTACTGGTTGTGGTAATACGCTCGACCTGTCTCATCAACCATCGCTGAATTTGGTCATGGACACTCTGAGGTACTGGGTAAATGAGTTTCAAGTTGATGGATTCCGTTTCGATTTAGCCGCAACCCTTGGCCGTCATGGCGAACACTTCAGCCCTGACTCTGCCTTCTTTAAAGCCGTGGCTCAAGACCCAACCTTACGTGAAGTAAAGCTTATCGCTGAACCTTGGGATATCGGCCCCAATGGCTACCAAGTGGGCAACTTCCCATTCGGTTGGAACGAGTGCAACGATCGCCTGCGCGATATTACCCGTAGCTTCTGGCGTGGCGATCAAGGCTTCTTAAAAGAGTTCGCTACCCGAATCATGGGCTCACGCGATCTATATAGTGCTGCAAACTGGCCTTATAAGCTCACCGTCAACTACATCACCTATCATGATGGCTTTTGTATGCAAGACTTAGTGTCATACAAACATAAGCACAACGAAGCTAACGGTGAAGAGAACCGAGACGGGCATGGTGACAACCGTTCTGACAACTATGGCGTTGAGGGCAAAACCGAAAATGCCACCATCAATGAACTGCGTGAAAAACAAAAACGCAACTTTATGGCGACGCTGCTGTTCTCATTCGGTATTCCGCATATTCTAACCGCGGATGTGTTGTCCCACACGCAAAATGGTAACAACAATGCCTACTGCCAAGACATCGAACCGTAGCGCTTCATCTAGGAATCGATGAGCATGGTGACGAGCTGTACTACTGCATCAACCAAACCAACGCGCCTGCACGTTTCAACATGCCTGAAAGCGATAAAACCGAATGGAAGATGCTGTGTAATACTGACTCACATGAATTACATCAAACCATTGACCACAAGCAGTTGTTAGTTGCACCGAGATCCATCGTTATCTTCTACGCACACAAATAGCTTACCCTATAATGAGCAGCATACTTTTATGTTGCTCATTTCTAACTCCAAAATCACACGTACCTATATCACTACGATTAGCTATTTGGTTCTTACCACAATTGCACGGGCTGAAAAAGCACTCTATCAGGCGAAAGGGCTAGGTCGAAATCAAGTTGTTTTGAACACCTTCGAATAGAATCGACAAACACTTGATTACTTTGCGAATTACTCTAACAATGAGAGTTCGATAAGGAGAATCGTATGTCTGACAAAATCTCGACCACCGCTCTAGCTAAACTTCGAGAAATCGAGCCAAAACAGCTATTTAATGAGCTTAAGTCTGCCGGTTACATCAATCGCTCACAAGACAACTGGGTTCTGACTGAAATTGGCAGTAAATTTGGTGGTGAGTACGTCGAACATGCGAAGTATGGCAAATTCATCGTTTGGCCTGAAAACCTTCTGATTGATAACCTTGCAACCAGCGGGAAAACGCTCAGCGCAACTCAAATTGGCGAACGATTATCGCTCAATGCTAAGAAGGTCAATCAGCTATTACAAGAACTCGGCTGGATTGAGAGAACGGATAAAGGCTGGACCGTATCTGAGTCAGGGCTAACCGTTGGAGGTTACCAACGCCAAGACAAAGAGAGCGGTTACGGTTTTGTGGTTTGGCATGACACCATCATCCGCAATAAGCGCTTAAAGCAATCTGTGATTGAGTTTTTAGGCCAAGACGCCGAGACTCATGCAACTGACAAATCGCTCTCAAGCTTTCGCCAAAAGTTTGAAGCCAAGCATCGCACCCTCGACGGCCACTATGTGCGGTCAAAAGGAGAGCTAATAATCGACAACTGGCTCTACATGAACGGCGTGGTACATGCTTATGATCGGCAGCTCCCTATTGAGCAAGATGTACTTAGTGACTTCTATTTGCCTACCGGGAAGGTCTATCTGCAATACTGGGGGAGTGACCTAGATGAAACACCCGAACAAGAACAACAGTCAATCCGCACTATCTATGAGCAGCATAACTTCGCGCTAATCGAAGTGTTCCCACATGAGATCGATAAGCTCGATGACGTTTTACCAGAAAAACTAAAAACCTATGGGATTAAGGCGTATTAGACGCACTAGCTTTTCAGTGTTCTGTTCTTTCTTCGTCATCGACTAGGATCTGTTAACCAGTCAATAAGTTTGATGGCCATTTCAGAACTCTGTTCTCGCAAGTGTAAAAGATGGTAGCCGTTGCCAGTTGCGACACTCTGTTCAAAAGGCTGAATCAATCGCTTCAGCTTTAAATCTTGGGCTGCTAGCGTTATATCTCCAATCGCGATACCAAATCCCTGTTGAGCCGCATTCATCGCCTGATCTAACGTAGCAAACGTTTGATTCCCTTTGCCATTTAACTTGGCTAATCCAGCGCTATCTAGCCATAGTTTCCAGTCAGATTGCTCTTGGTTTGCATGCAACCAAGTAAACTGCTTTAGCACATGCTCATCTCCAAGCGCATCAACCCTGTGCCATAATTCCGGCGAACATACAGGTGCTAGATACTCTTCAAACAGAACTGCCTGATTTACCGCCTTGCTGCGAGTCGGTTTACCATAGGTGATTATCAAATCGAAACTATCAAAGTTAGGTACTGCTTCATGTTTAGTAGTCGAAGTCAGCTCAACATTAACGTCGGGAAACTCTTGTTGAAAGTTAGCAATCCTTGCCAGCAGCCAGGACGTGATACAACTAGGTGCGTTAATCTTAATTCTATTAGCGCTTTCAGCCACTTCCCGTACTGAGGCGGTCAAACGCTTAATGATATCTTCTGCAAGTGGGACGAACTTATCACCTTCCGGTGTTAAGGAGAGCCCTCGCGCCTGCCTATAAAAAAGTGCCACCCCCATGATCGCTTCCAAAGCCTGAATCTGTCGACTGATCGCACCCTGTGTCATGTTGAGAGCTTCAGCGGCATGAGTGAAATTTTGGTAGTACGCTGTAGCAAGGAAAGCTTGCAGGTTTTTAGTTGAAGGCAACTTCCTATTCATATTTATCATCCATGATCTTTTTGCATACCTAGTATGTCTTTATTTCGATTTATCGCCAAGCGCAGATTGACTAAGTTGTTATGTAAAAAGACAGACAAGTCAAAAACAGCGCTAATTCATGAC
>NZ_JATABG010000119.1:0-9312 GCF_036533755.1 Vibrio sp. M260118
CTGTAACCAGTTTTTTGCTGTAGCACTAAGGACTCACGGTTTAACCCCGTGTATGCACCCACCTCTTTTAAAAAACTCTGACCTAACACTTTTTGCAGCGGTTGTTGCCAACTATGCAGCTCATTTAAAAATGAATCCGACAACCGTTGCCGTTCTGGTGCTTGGTTACTTTGCCTAAGCTTTTGTTCAAACTCCGCTAATTGTCGCTTGCTTTTACTCACCGCCATTTTGATAAAGCGATTTTCTGGGGTATCGACACTCAGTTGCTTTTTTTCGACTGCATAGCGTTTATCGTACTGGCCATTCGCAAAGTCTTGCTTTACTTGCTCCGCTAACTTATGAGGCAGACGGCCTTTTAATTTGGCTGCTTTAATATTGGCCACTGTAGGTTGCAAACGGCTATGGGGTGAGGCACAAATCACTTTTAAGCCTTGCTCAAAGCGCTCCCGTAACGCGGCAAAATTAGCCAACCACATAAGTGGAAAATGCATGCGTTGTTGGCTAGTTGCTGCGTCTTGTTCTGTTTTTTCTACCAAGCTAAAGCGCCAAAGGGGGTAAACTTTGTCTATGGCTTGGTACATGGCGGGCAAGTCTTGGTGCAGTGCCATTTTGGTTGGCAGCACTTCAAAGGCTATGTGCTGAGTTTGTGTTTTGCCATTGTGCTCAAAGGTAAGTGGCAAACGTAACCAGCCCACATCATTGCCGGTATTAATGGTGCCGGTTAAACGTGCGGGCACCACGCCCCTTGCGGTTTTTACTTCGGGGGCAAAACGAAATGCCTCATTCACGCTTTGGCTGCGATGGGTTAACCGCGCATGAGTTACTTCACTAAAAAAGACCCACTCAAACTGGTACTGAGTATTCTCAAAAAACAGCGGGGAATTTAATGTAAGCTCAGCGTGTTTCGCTAAACCATTGGCAACAAGGTCATTTTCGGCTAAGTCACTTTTATCTAACCCACTTTGTACCAGATCATCTGCAACTAGCCCTTGCGGTTCAATAGCACTGATCAGCTGCGCCGCTGGCGCAAAGCGCAATTCATAGCTAGGTTGCGTATGATAAGCGCTCACCCTATGTGCCATTGTATTCTGGTACACGCTCAACCGCTGGCTAATATTATTCGCCCAGACCGAAAACTCAAAGTCAGGGGTTTGTAATCGTATTAACTCTGGCATTCCCTACCACTCCTTACACCATCACTGTACGGGTTCTGCTTATAGGTTGCATTCATTGCAAAAAGCATCAAACAACACCAACCCATTAAGGCCAGAAACTGGTGAAGGTGGCACTGGCTAATCGCTCGCTCATCCACTTCAACTTCGCTTTTGAACGGCAAGGTATACGAAGTACTTTTTCCCCTTCAGTAGCACCATCAGCCACTATTTTCTCGCGATACAAGTCAGGGCGTTGATCCTTATCACCTTGCTCTGCTTGCCAAAGAGGGGCTAACTGGTCTGAAAGCACAACGCCAAGCTCTTCCAGCAAATCCTTGCGATTTGATGTAGTCAGTTTGTCGGTATCGCCTTCAATACGCGGTAGAACCTTACACATCATAAAGTCGTCCCATACAGCTTTTAGAGTCAGGTCATCTTGTGGTTGGCTGCTAGCAACCGCAAGCAGCAGCTCATTAAGCGCACGAAATGCCAATTCAAACGGGGTATTTTTTAGCACCGCATTAACGGCCGATAAAAACGCAACCGTTTTTGTGCCATCAACATCAAACGTATCAGCTAAATCTGCTTTGCTGGCGCTTGACCAAATAGGATAGCTAAGGCGTTTATTGCAGCTGGTTGGGGTGAAAAAGTCGTTATAGTCGTTAGGGAAAAACGCACCAAAATCAAAGCTCAGCGCTCGGTCAATCACTTTGCGTGAAAAGCCATGGGTGGTTTCATCCATATTCACCGTGCCCGCAACAAGCAGGTTAAACGGAATACCTAAACCATACTGGCAAATATCTGCCCACAGCTCATCGTATTGCGCGTCATCAAAACCTAGCGCTTCGCGTAGCTTTTTTTTGTCCGCAACTTCTTTAATGGTGGCGGGTTTTAAAAGCGCGTCACTGCTGTAGGTAAAGCTATCACCTGCCCAACACCATTCGCGGGTTTCCAGCACCGACAAATAATCGGCAAAATACTGCTCTACAGGGGCAAGGTTCATTTCATCCAAGCACAGCCAGTAAGGTAATACCTGCTCAAGTACAACACGCTCACCTGATACCACTAAGCGTTTACCTAGGTCTTCGTACTCTTGCACTTCAACGGTTAAACCACTATCAGCAATCGCACGCCAAGCTTTGGCGATAAATTGCAATACATCCGTGGTGATGTATTCCGCAGTGCCATTTAAGCGTGAAATATATCCGAGTAAATCACTCGGCTCATGCCAGTCAGGGCGCACCGAGGTTAAACAATAAGTTTCAGCAAACTGCCCCGAGCTTTTTGCTTGTTCGCGCACAAAACGGGTTTTACCTGTACCAGAGATACCTGCGAGAAGGAGGAATGGTTTGGATAAAGCTTGTGCGTTACTAACTGCATGTGCATGTTGCGAATACTGATTAGTATCTAAATTTACATCTGCATATATATCTAACAGTTCTGTTAGGTCAGAGGTAAGAGTATCTTCATCAGGCATATTTTCCAGAGGATAAAATTTTGCACCAGCTGAAGCCCACTCATAAGATCGGCCTAATGTTGTATTAGAGCGTAAATCAACTTTCTGGTCCCAAGCATTCAGTCGACTATCAAAACTCCTTATGTTATTGCGTAGTTCCTCAGCTTTTTGCCTTGCTAAAGCTGTTCCATATTGTTTCTTAAGCTCTGTAGTTCCAAAACCCAACGAGAGATAAACACCACTACCGTCTGAACGAAACAAATAAACAGGATAAATACCGGACTGCGTTGACTCTGTAATTGACGGGTTGAGTATCGAGAGCCAAGGTACGTCGGCCCAATTCCCAGCGCCAGCACTCGCTTTGATTAGGTAATTAGCTGGAGATGGCAGCTTGCTTTCAATTGCTTTAATTAAATCTTGTCTTAGTAAATTGGCTATTGGATGGCTCGTAAACTGCTCATTTTTTGCTTGTTCCCAACCACCTGCTATTTCTGTTAAAAGTTGTCTTAAACTCATACGTATCCTTTATACTAAGACCAAGAATTTTTGGTATTGCAGCTCTATTTTTTTTGGTTTTGCATATCCTGAAGATGCCAACTTTACGATGCCCAAATTATCTAATGTTTTTAATGTTCTCGACACATTGCTGACCGCTCGGTCTGTAAGCGTGGCTAGCTCAGTGACCGATTGTGGCTGTTGTTCGGCGATTACTTTTAACAACTGCTGATTTTCTTTCGACAGCACATTGGCCACCGATTTCAGGGAGTCGAACCAGATATCAACGGGGTAATCGGGGTCAGGCGTTTGCCCTTTGATCCCAATTACGCAACGTGGTTGTTTTGCGTTTTTCATTACTTTACTCAGATTTTTTGCCTGCACTCTCTACTTGCCTTCTTCACTCACAAAAGGCCACTGCCAGCAAAAGCGTAAAACAGCATTTAAACAATCAAAAGACTGTACGCTTATACATAGCCCTAGCATCTTATCAACTACTGATAATATCGCAAGATTATTTTCCATCATTCAGTGCAATGGCGATCACCAATCACTGCAATTACACAATCAGTACACTAGCGGTATTGTCTGCGTTGGACTTCAAGCATCGCTAGCTATTTATGTTGACTGGCGGTGCACTGCAAGGCGACAAGCCTACACAGGATTAATCGCCTTTTTAGTCATCCAAGATGCTGCCTTTCACGCAGTACATACGTGGGCGGGTATTGTCGGGCAGGCTGACTTTGCGCTGTGGCCGATTACCATCAGGGATTAGGTAGCCTGCGGCCATTAGTGATTTAGCTGCGCGATCTGGGCTTAGGCCTTCGGTGGCTTCACGCCAGCCGGTTGGGTAAAACAGGTAGAGGGTTTGTGGACCAGAAGTATCAAGCCAACCCGCACGCTGGCGTACTTGGCTGCTGTAACCGGTTTGTTTGGGAGTAAAACGGCTTTCGCCATGTTGCTCAATAAAGCTACGCACTTGGCGAATCGCTTGTTGGTCTTCATTGGCGGCCACACCACCGCGGGCAAGTATCCATTGGTTAAGCTGGCTTAAACAGGCAGCTTCGACACTTTGAGCTGGCCAATCAAGTACTTTGGCTTGAATGGCTAACAGGCCAGCGCTGGCCAGTAAGGCAAATTTTTCGGCGACTCGGCGCACTTGGCCGTCTGACTCGGGAGGTAAACTGGCTAAAAAGCGTTGGCGTACGTTTTGGAAAACGGGGCACACCTGCGAGCTGTGCTGCGTTAAATACCGTAACCAATCCAAGGCCAAGCTGCCGTAATGTTGGCGGCTTTGCTGTTTTAGGTGATCGGCTAAATCGGCGGCGTTCATACCATGACTCTGGTTAAACACGCCCATTTGCGCTCCAGCATCGGCACTGAGATCAATCACTCGCACTTGCTGGCCGGCTTTTACGCGCTTGCCGATACTGGCCAGATGGCTTTCAAGCGTCACTTCGCCAGTGGATAAAAACACCAAACGCCAACGGGCGGGTAAACGCATTTCACCGTATTTGCCTGCTCGAGTTTTACCTTGGCCATTAGCAAGCATATAAGCGACATCGCCTGCCTCTTTTGGGTCAACTTCGCCCATTTCATCGAGCGCCAGCAAGGCATCGTTATGCGCTAATGCTGTGCCTTCTAAACCGTTGGCCGTGGCACGCCAACTATGGCGCAATTGATTAGGCTCGCCCCACACTGATAACGCCGGATACAGCGCCGCGGTTTTGCCAGTACTGCTGGCACCGTAGAGGTGTAAACCAAAACCATCCACCCCGCACAAATGCAACAATGGAGCGGCCAGTGCAGCGCAGACACCAACAATTAATAGCGGATTATCCAGACAATAACGGCCAACGTGCTGCCGCCAACTGTCGCTACTACCTTGTTGAATAAAGCCTTCTATCGGGTGCATGGTTTGCAGCACCATGCGCGGGTTGTTGCTGTGTTCGCTTGGGTAAAAAGTGAGGCGCGGATGCACATAAGCGTTATGATGCCAGCCAATGCAGTTGACGCTGATGGCCTTTTGCGTGGCCAGTTCGCCCATTTGTTGAATAAACAGTGAGAGCAACTGCCGCGCTTTGACACTGTTGCTTAGCCGCATGCCTCGGCTGAGTAGAATTCGGCGGTACTCGCTGCCATCTCCGGCCAATAGTTCTGCGGGCATAGCCCAGTAGCGATGGCGATTGTCATCGTCTAACCAGTGCAATAAATAGCCGTAGTTGTCTCCTTGCGGATCGCGGGTGCGGGCGGCCACTTGCAACCAAGAGCAGATTTTAACAGGGCTATCTTGCCCTGCTGGTTGCATCACCAGCCAGTTTTGCGCGTTATAGGCAAAACCAGCCGGTAATGTTGGCGCGCTGTTATTCATCTCACTTGCAGGTAACGGGGTTGATGCTGATGATTTATCCACGGCCATAAGCAGCACCGATACGGCGGGTTTCAATCCACTGGTCGATATCGCTTTCTAACCAGCCCACCGCACGCGCGCCAATACGAATGGAACGGGGAAATTCACCGTTGGCCATCAAGGCATAAATGGTGCTGCGGCCAAAGCCTGTTTTGGCCTTTACCTCGGGCAAGCGCAAAATCCGCTGCTGACGCGCTGGGTGTGTTGATGTGGTGGATGATTGTGTAGTTGGGTTCATCGTTTGCTTCCTCACTGATCTGTTAAGTTCAGTTAGGAGTTTGCCAGTACTAAACGGACGCAGTAGGCAGATAAATGCCCAGATCGTGCAGCTTTCTGAGGGTACAAGTAGCTACTTGCCCCAGAATTTACATAATGCCCCAAGTCATAAATACCCTGTGGGCAGGGTTAGCGTATTGCTAAGTGGCGTGAATTAAGGCTTTGCCCAGACTGCCCCAAAAGCCCAAAGGGTAAGTGCCCAAAGCCATCTCAAAAGGGAAAGCCTTGCCCAATTAGAACGCCACAACACTTTTATGCGCATAAAAATGTAAAATTCCGCACTTTTCTGCGCGTAAAAGTGTAGACTGAGTTATACTACAGGCAGTTAACAGTCTTAATTGGCGGGAAATGACAATGCAGCGCAACTTACTCAACGCCCTAATAGCTTGGAAAAGTCAACCTGTGCGCAAGCCATTATTGATCGATGGCGCAAGACAAACAGGTAAAACCTATCTACTGCAAGAGTTGTTTGGGAATACCTTTGCCAACATCCTTCGTATCGACTTCCTTGAAAACCCAGCTTACAAAGAAGCGTTCGATGGCTCGTTGTCACCTGACGAGCTAGTAATGAACATTGAGTTGTTAACCAACCAAGCGTTCAATCCAGACACCGACTTGCTGATATTAGATGAAATTGGCGAATGTGAACGAGCCGTAACTTCGCTGAAGTATTTTGCCGAAAAAGCACCGTCCTATTTTGTCGCAGCCAGCGGTTCAAATATTGGTTTGCTCAACACCTTCCCTGTGGGCAAGGTAGAACAATACAATTTACGACCACTGACCTTCCAAGAATTTATTTACGCATCCAACGAGCAAACACTGATCAAAGCATTTGATAGTCAAGCAAGCACACCGGCGGTGCACACTAAATTGATGGATAAACTAACCGACTATTTTTTTACCGGTGGTATGCCGGAAGCCGTTTCTGCTTGGTATCAGTTTAAGGATTCAAGCATTCTAGAGCGTGTTGAAAAAGTCACAAAAATTCATGCCGATTTAGTTGAAGGTTATCGCCGCGATTTCGGTAAGTACGCGGGCAAGGTCGATGCCACACTGATTGAATCGGTGTTTAATAGCATTCCAGCCCAACTATCACTTGTCAGCGATGAGTCAGTTAAACGCTTTAAATTTAAGCATGTGCATGAGCGTAAATCTCGTTATAGCGATTTTGAAACCGCGATCCATTGGCTTAACTGCTGCCGCTTAGCTTTGCCAAACTACCCTATTGAAGGATTACCTAAATCTCCGTTGGCGGCCTATAAAAAAGACAATATGGTTAAACTATTTCTGTTTGATGTGGGCCTGCTCAATCATATGCTGGGCAGCACTTATAAAGAGATTAAGCAACAAAACTATGAATACAAAGGCTATGTGGCTGAAAACTTTGTGCAACAAGAGCTCACAGCTATTGGCGTTGACCCAAGCTATTCATGGAATGACGCCCGCGCCGAAATCGAATTTATTTTGGCGACCGATGAAGGCGATATCATCCCTGTGGAAGTCAAAAGTGGTAAACGTACAAGAGCAAAATCGTTGGCATCCTACGTTGAAAAGTGTACTCCAAGTAAAACCTTTAAGTTAACGGGTACACAAGGCTCTTCAGCGTTAGAACAAACCAATATCGTGATGCCTTTGTATTTCACGCAGTATTTACCACAGAGATGGTAAAAGCGCGTTGCTTAGACCCCGAGGTCTACACAAAGTGACTTCATAGTTAACAATTTGTAGACCTTTGGTGGGCTTACAACCTTTCAACCAACCCTCAATCGGTTTTTTGCTAACGTCATTTGGCCAGCCTATCGCCTCATCGTTTAAAGCAAATCACTCAAGCGATTTAACAGTGCTTTACGGCTATTATTCGCCACAACAAAGCGCTTAAAACGTTGTTTAAACACTGCTTCATCCGCTTTGAACTGATAGGCCTCAAACAGCTGATGCAAATAGCGTGATGCCGCATCATAACCACTGGCGCAAGTTCGATCCGCTTGCTCTTGTGCTTGCTGCCAGTAGTGCTCACGCCGATTGTAAACATCCGTCAACGCTTGTTCTTTTTCTGCTTTTTTAATAGCCATTTTCTTTGCGAGTGCTGCGGCTTGCTCTTGCTGTAATTGGCTTTGCGCTTGCTCGATAAAAGGGGAAATTACCTCAGGGGTTAACCAGTATTGATAGTTCTCGTCTGTGTTGACAGGTTCTTTTCGCGTCAGCGCTAAAGCTTGGTGACGAGTTAACTGGCCTTGCTCAAACAGCGCGCGTAATAGCGTGTCTTTCTCAACTTCCGTGAGATTGTTTAGCCACGTATCAAACTGAAACTGGGCTTGTTTGGCTTGATGGCTGGGTTGTGCGTTCAGCACCATGGCGAGTGCCTTAACCAACCCTAAGGGAATATCATAGAGTGCCGCAAACGCCTGCTCCTCTTCACTGAGGTGCTCAAAATCGAATTGAATTAACGGCACTCGCTCAACGTCATCATTAAAATCAAACGCTTTGAGCCACATGAAGTACACTAGGCGCCAATCCCCTTGCATTAACCCGCTGCGTAACCCAGCTAAATGCTGGAAAAATTCGTCGGCATGCTCATCGTCAAAATATTCGTCATACTCCTCAAGGGAAAAAATCAGTAACTGCCACTCATCGTTTTCGTGAACATGAAGCCCATCACTTGAAAAGCCAAGTAAAGCTTCAGGGAGCGTTCCTGCTGGTAGCTTGATGTAGGCAACGATTGAGCCCCAATCGGCATAGTAAAAACCAATATCAAAGTATTTTAATATCAGCTCAGAAGGCTCCGCCTTTAGGTCACTGTAGGTGTAATACACCTGAAAGGACGTAGCGCTGATCTCGGCACGGCTTGAAATGGCTCTGAGTGCTTGACGTGCTTTAGCATCTAAATACCCATCCAGACGCTCAAATTTATAGTATTGATATTCGCTCACGGTGACCTTGCTATTTATTTATTGTGAATTGAAAAGTTTGTTTTACTTTCATTGAAAAAGCGCTGCATTTTCCTGTTTGCGCTGATCCAATGTCTTAGCAATCGCAGACACTGTTGTTTTACTGATCCCTTGCTGCTGTGCCAGATACGTAAATTGGCTGATGGCTTCTGCGACTTCTTCAATAACTTGCTTTGCCTCATGCCAACTCCCATAGCCAGCACTGGTCGCTAGTTTTTGCATCACCTTAAGCGGTGGCGCTTTGCCATAACCGCCGAACGCAGTGGCGTGTTCGTTGAATGGATGTAGGCTGTAGGTAACATCGTAAAAAGGGGCAGGATCCCATTGACCGTCATCCGCTTGCAAAAACGCCCAGTTTTTACTGTGGTCGTCTTGGTTAGACGACAGCAGGTTAAAAATGGCGCGGCGAAATTGCAGCTGTCCGGCGGCTGGTGATTTACACAACTGACGGCTGGCTTTAATCAAATCAATGTAATCTAAACTTGGCGTTCGAAAGTCTGCATCCAGTAGCCCGCAAGCGCTGTGCATATGCAATCGACCTGCACTGCGCTTGCTGCCTGTGTCGGCCTGTTC
>NZ_JATABG010000120.1:0-9266 GCF_036533755.1 Vibrio sp. M260118
TGCCCTAACCTATGCGTTAGGGCATTTTAATTTGCATCGATACTGTTTGTCCTTTCCACCCTTGTTGCCACCGCCACCGCTATTGCCTCCACCTCGGTTTCCGCCACCTTTATTACCACTATTACCGCGACTTTCACTACGACCACTGTTTCCTTTGCTGCTCGAACTCGAGTTGCTTGTAGCCTGACGATTTGGTTGTTTACTTGTTTTCAGCTCACCAGTACCGTTACCTGGATTCGAGTACTTAGCATGTGCATTTAGCTCTTCTTGAGTGACAAAGCCATCTTTATCTTTATCAAAGGACGCAAAGGCGCTAAGCTTTTTTTCACCATCTTGCGATTCTGGATCATCACTGTCCTCATCGCTTTCTTCGCCATCATTTCCATCGTCGCTAACCTGGCGGAACTGATTAAACTCCTCGAGGGAAGCCATACCATCCCCATCGGTATCCATTTGCTCTATACTCGGAGGCGTTTTAGTTCGGTCACTATCACCTTCTACAGCCTCTTCCTCTTGCGCGTATGCGTTTGAACACAATACAAACATGACAATCGCGGCTATACTAGTTAGTCTATTCATAACTCACTCCTGATAAGATTATCAATTAGAGTGTAGTCGAGATCTCAGTTTACTCTACTTGAAATGAGCAGAGTGAATTCTTCAGCCACTACTGGTTTTGAGTACAGATAGCCTTGATACTGATGGCACTGTTCTCGCTCAAGGATTGCACGCTGCTCGTCCGTTTCTACCCCTTCAGCAACGACCACTTTATCCAAGTTATGCCCCATCTGAACTATGGTACGTACAATCATGTGATCAGTTTTGTCGTTTACACACTCATCTATAAACGACTTATCAATTTTAAGCACATCAATAGGCAGCTTTTTCAGATAGTTTAGAGATGAATACGCAACGCCGAAGTCATCAATGGCGACTGTTACACCTAGGTCTTGCAACTGAGCACACACTTGCGCGACTTTAGAGTGTTCATCCATCATTGCGGTTTCGGTGATTTCAATCTGCAAACAGCTTGGCGGTACCGATGCATTGGCTAGAGTCTGCTTTATAAATGGATAGATATCATCATGGGCAAATTGAAGGCTCGACACGTTGATGGATATACATAACTCATGGCCTTGTTGCTGCCACAACGCTATTTGAGCGACAGCTTGCTCAATTACCCACCGCCCGATTGGAACTATTTGCGCTGTTCTTTCTGCAACACTGATGAACTCATTTGGCGGTACAATGCCAAGGTCGGGATGGTTCCAACGAATGAGCGCCTCTGCTCCGACGATTTGTGCTGATGCAACATCCACTTTAGGCTGATACACCAAATAGAGTTGTTGTGCCTGTATCGCCGACTTCAACTCTACTTCAATTTGGTGAATTCGAATCGTATCGTTCATCAACTCATCGTCATACCAATAGATTGTTCCGTCCCTGTGGTATTTCGCTTTTGCAACAGCGGCGTCTGCATTCTTACCCCAAACGTTTAAGTTATTCTGTGCATCCCTAAACAAGGCGATACCACCACAGTATCTTAAACTGAGCGAAGTACTGTGGATCCGACACACGGAATCATATCTCTGCTCTAGCTCTCCAATAATTCGCTCTATCGAGGCCATATTAGAATCTGTGAATGGAAGTAAGGCG
This sequence comes from Vibrio sp. M260118, assembly GCF_036533755.1. Lineage (NCBI taxonomy): Bacteria > Pseudomonadati > Pseudomonadota > Gammaproteobacteria > Vibrionales > Vibrionaceae > Vibrio > Vibrio sp. M260118. The sequence goes on from NZ_JATABG010000120.1 coordinate 1,657, forward strand.
ACCAGCTCATCTCCGCCCAATCGATACACTTCCCCATCATCGGCAACTATCTCTCGCACCATGTCGGAAAAGCTTTTAAGCAACTCATCACCATAGCCGTAGCCCAAATTATCGTTAACCTGCTTTAGGCTATCCAGACCTATTTGAAGCACAGCGTATTTCGTCTCTTGTACGCCACATTCATTCAACTGTTTGAGACGCATGAAGAATGACTTTCTGTTCGGAAGTTGGGTGAGATAGTCGGTTAAACTGGCTTTCTTATACTGCTCCGACTGTAGCTTGGCTTGCTGTTGAAAATAGGTCATGACGGTCGCAAAGATGGTAATAAATACTAGCTCGATTGCGTCTTCAATAAACTCATCAAACTCTTCTGCCGGCAGATCAACTAAATAACTGAGAATAAGGATAAACCCGACCGATATCGGCCAAAGCGAACCAGGAAATAAAACAACGTAACAGAGGGGTAGCAGCAGGAAGCTCTCTTCAATCGCATCGAGTTCGAATGGCTCAATAAGACCACCAGTAACAACGATTGCAATGGCTATAATCGACGTGCCCTTTCTGATTTTTGAATCAGGGCTAAAATAGGCGATGGTTAATAGAATTGGAAATGCGAAATAGAGCCAACGGACTGATTCGTGTTCCGATATCAGAGCGTAAGATATCATCATAACGGCAAAAAAATAGAAGCCGGCTAAGCCAATATTAGCGATTTTAAGTAGTTTTTCGCTCGCCACGATCTCTCCTCTAATATTTGAGTCGAAAATTCAACCGTTTACATTGCCCTCTCGAATAGTACAGTATGCAACCCCAAGGAAAAAATACGTCATAAGTATTAATCTACTTCAATTATTTTAGAAATCAATCTCATGCATCAATCATTAGAGCTAGGACAAAAAAAATGCCAGACACTAGGTCTGGCATTTTCTAAAATCAACTGAATTACTCTTCAGTATCGTCTTCTGCACTTGGTGCTTGTGGAGACTCAGTAGCGTCTTGTGCTACCTCACCTTCAGCCGCTTCTTCCTCGCCTTCAGGCAATTCCACTTCTTCTACTTCATCGATGCGCTGTAGACCAACCACTGATTCATCTTCAGCAGTACGGATCAGTGTGACACCTTGAGTGTTACGACCGACTTGGCTCACTTCAGCGACACGTGTACGGACGAGAGTACCCGCGTCGGTGATCATCATCATCTCATCGCCTTCTTCTACTTGTACCGCGCCCACTACTGGACCGTTACGCTCAGAGACCTTGATAGAGACAACACCCTGAGTCGCACGACCTTTGGTTGGGTACTCAGCAAGTTGAGTTCGTTTACCGTAACCGTTTTGCGTCACTGTTAGGATATCACCTTCATTTGAAGGAACAATCAGTGAAACAACTTGGTCATCTTCCGCTAGCTTCATACCGCGAACACCCGCCGCAGTACGACCCATTGCACGGACTTTATCTTCCGCGAAACGAACCACTTTACCCGCTTTCGAGAACAGCATGATGTCGCTATCGCCATTAGTGATGTCTACGCCAATTAGCGAGTCTTCATCACGTAGGTTAACGGCAATTAGACCGTTTGAACGTACGTTGGCAAACTGAGTCAGAGGTGTTTTCTTAACGGTACCGTCACCCGTTGCCATAAAGATGAACTTATCTTCAGAGAACTCATCGACTGGTAGAATTGCAGTAATACGCTCGCCTTCCTCTAGTGGAAGAATGTTGACGATTGGCTTACCACGAGCAGTACGACTTGCTAGAGGTAATTGATAAACTTTCAGACGGTATGTTTTACCGCGAGTAGAGAAACATAAGATGTTATCGTGGGTGTTCGCCACTAGAAGACGTTCAATGTAGTCTTCATCTTTCATCTTAGTTGCACTCTTACCTTTACCGCCACGACGCTGTGCTTCGTAGTCGCTTAGGATTTGGTACTTAACGTAACCCGCATTTGAAAGCGTTACGACAACATCTTCACGAGCAATCAGCTCTTCCATGTCGATGTCGTGGCTAGCTGCAGTGATCTCTGTACGACGTACATCACCAAAGCCATCGCGAACCGCTTCTAGCTCTTCGCGGATCACTTCCATCAAGCGCTCTGTGCTTGCAAGAATGTGCATTAGCTCAGCGATTTCATCAAGCAGTGCTTTGTACTCGTCTAGAATCTTCTCATGCTCTAGACCAGTTAGGCGGTGTAGACGAAGCTCTAGGATTGCTTGTGCTTGAGTTTCTGTCAGGAAGTATTGACCGTCACGGATTCCGTATTGGTCTTCTAACCACTCTGGACGTGCTGCATCAGTACCGGCACGTTCTAGCATTGATGCAACGTTACCAAGCTCCCAACCACGTGAAACCAGTCCAACTTTCGCATCCGCTGGTGTTGGCGCGTTCTTGATCAGTTCAATAACTTCGTCAATGTTCGCTAGTGCAAGAGATAGTGCTTCAAGAATGTGTGCACGATCGCGAGCCTTACGCAGTTCAAAGATAGTACGGCGAGTCACAACTTCACGACGGTGATCAACGAAGCACTTCAACATGTCTTTCAGGTTGAATAGCTGCGGCTGACCATTGTTCAGTGCAACCATGTTGATACCGAAAGTCGTTTGTAGCTGAGTCTGAGCGTATAGGTTGTTTAGAACCACTTCGCCCACAGCATCACGCTTACATTCGATAACAATACGCATACCGTCTTTGTCTGACTCATCGCGTAGTGCACTAATGCCTTCAACTTTCTTATCTTTAACAAGCTCTGCGATCTTCTCGATCAAGCGCGCTTTGTTAACTTGGTAAGGAATTTCAGTGACAACAATGGTCTCTTTGCCATTCTTGTCAGCTTCGATGTCCGCTTTTGAGCGCATGTAGATCTTACCACGGCCCGTCTTGTATGCATCTACGATGCCTTTACGACCGCTGATCAGCGCTGCTGTTGGGAAATCTGGACCAGGAATGTAGTCCATTAGCTCATCAATAGTGATCTCTTCATTATTGATGTACGCAAGGCAGCCTTCAATTACCTCAGTCAAGTTGTGCGGAGGAATGTTGGTTGCCATACCTACTGCGATACCAGAAGCACCGTTTACCAATAGGTTAGGAATTTTTGTAGGTAGAACAGCAGGGATTTGCTCTGTGCCGTCATAGTTAGGCACGTAGTCTACTGTTTCTTTATCTAGGTCAGCCAAAAGTTCGTGGGCAATTTTCGCCATGCGAACTTCGGTGTAACGCATTGCTGCCGCTGAGTCACCATCGATCGAACCGAAGTTACCTTGACCGTCGACCAGCATGTAGCGTAACGAGAACGGCTGAGCCATACGTACGATAGTATCGTATACCGCAATATCACCATGTGGGTGATATTTACCAATTACGTCGCCAACAACACGGGCAGATTTTTTATATGGTTTATTCCAATCATTACCTAGTACATTCATCGCGAACAAAACGCGGCGGTGTACAGGCTTTAGGCCATCACGCACATCTGGAAGAGCACGACCAACGATGACTGACATCGCATAGTCTAGGTATGAACCTCTAAGCTCATCTTCAATGTTTACGGGCGTGATCTCTTTCGCTAGATCGCTCATAGAGCCATTATCCCTCTATTTATAGATCGTATGTACAATACGCTTAAGGTGCAAAAATATAACATACATTTCAGTGGTTCGGCATTACTTTCCCTCTCCTTTTATCAGGTTGTGAGCTTGGTTGTGAATCAAACGCCGAGAATTTGCACACTCACCATATATCTTGCTGATATATGGTTATATTTTGTTCACCTATAGAGAAAAGTGATCCCGTCTATGGAGTGAGGCTAGTTAACGGGTATAATGCCCATCATTCAAGGAAGCGGTTAAATTAGTAGAGTTGTTATGACCCAATCACAAAATGTCGATCCAAACGAGATTAAAAAGTTTGAGGATATGGCCTCACGCTGGTGGGATTTAGAGGGCGAGTTTAAGCCTCTGCACCAGATAAACCCGTTACGCCTTAACTATGTTTTAGATAATTGTGACGGCCTATTCGGTAAAACTGTACTCGACGTTGGCTGTGGCGGCGGTATATTAGCCGAAAGCATGGCCAAAGAAGGCGCAGTAGTCACCGGGCTTGATATGGGCAAAGAGCCCCTGGAAGTGGCAAGGCTTCATGCGTTAGAAACCGGGATAAAGCTCACCTACATTCAAAGCACGATTGAGGACCACGCTGCTGAGAATCCAGCAAAATATGACGTTGTCACCTGTATGGAGATGCTTGAGCACGTCCCTGACCCACTGTCAGTGATTCGTTCATGTGCGGCACTAGTCAAACCTGGCGGTCATGTTTTCTTCTCGACCCTAAACCGCAACTTTAAATCTTACCTGTTTGCAATTGTAGGCGCTGAAAAGCTGCTGAAAATTGTTCCAGACGGCACCCACGACCACGATAAATTTATTCGTCCAGCAGAGCTGATCAAAATGATTGATCAGACTGACCTGACCGAAACCGGCATTACGGGTCTGCACTACAATCCCCTAACTGACACTTACAAGATTGGTCACAATGTGGATGTGAATTACATCGTCCACACAGAAAAATTCTAACACTCATCACACACTAGATGTTGTGGTCATGATTAAGGCGGCAGCACAAGCTCACCGCCTTTTTTAGTGCAAGTTGTACTAATTTTTGTCGGTTTGATTCCAAAATAAGCACACCAAATATCACCGTCAAGAATGATTAAAGATCAAGGAATTTTTTTTGTTTAAGGTTACTTCTAAACCGATCTAAAAACGGTAATTTATTACAATCTTAGCTGCTCTTACCTCATCGGTTAGTAGACACTTACTGTTTTTTTTATTTTTGTTAGTTATCCACAAGTCATCCAAGATCTGTAACTTGAAAACCATCGCTGATAGCACTATCTTGTAACTCGCACCTAGGTGCACCCCTATATGTTGTGTTTGGGCTACAATATATAGATAGACTTTGATCACAAAGCCGAGCTCATTTTTACAAGAATTACACAAAAATACGGCTTTTATCAGTTTTGTTAGGGAAAGAAAGCAGAATGAACCAACAACTTACCGTCACTAAGCGTGATGGACGCAAAGAAAGTATTGATCTAGAAAAGATCCATCGTGTTATCACATGGGCAGCCGAAGGACTAGACAACGTTTCTGTCTCTCAAGTAGAACTACGCGCTCACATCCAGTTCTACGACGGCATTACGACTTCAGATATTCATGAAACCATCATCAAATCAGCAGCCGATTTGATCTCTGAAGAGACGCCTGATTACCAATATCTTGCAGCACGCTTAGCAGTATTCCACCTGCGTAAGAAAGCGTATGACCAGTATGAGCCACCAGCGCTTTATGATCATATTGCTCGCTTGGTTGATATGGGTAAATACGACCAACATATCCTAGAAGATTACAGCAAAGCTGAACTTGATGAGTTAGGCGCGTATATTGACCACAAACGCGATCTCGACTTCTCTTACGCGGCCGTCAAACAGCTTGAAGGTAAGTACTTTGTTCAAAACCGTGTATCCGGTGAAATCTATGAAAGTGCTCAGTTCCTATACATCTTAGTTGCTGCTTGCCTATTCGCGAAGTACCCGAAAGATACTCGTCTTGATTATGTAAAACGCTTCTATGACGCAACTTCAACGTTCAAGATTTCTCTACCTACACCAATTATGTCTGGTGTACGTACCCCTACTCGCCAATTCAGTTCATGTGTATTGATTGAGTGTGGTGACAGCCTAGATTCGATTAACGCGACAGCTAGCTCAATTGTTCGTTACGTTTCTCAACGTGCAGGTATCGGTATCAACGCTGGTCGCATTCGTTCACTCGGTTCTGAAATCCGTGGTGGTGAAGCATTCCACACAGGCTGTATTCCTTTCTACAAGTATTTCCAAACAGCGGTAAAATGTTGTTCTCAAGGCGGTGTTCGCGGCGGTGCAGCTACAGTTTTCTACCCACTTTGGCACGGTGAATCTCAAGCATTGATGGTTCTAAAGAACAACCGTGGTGTTGAAGAGAACCGCGTACGTCACATGGATTACGGTGTTCAGCTAAACCGCTTGATGTACCAACGTTTAGTTGAAGGTGGGAACATTACCCTGTTCTCACCATCGGATGTACCTGGGCTTTACGACGCATTCTTTGAAAACCAAGACGAGTTCGAACGTCTTTACGTGAAGTACGAAAATGATCCTTCAGTTAAGAAAGAGACCGTAAAAGCTATTGAGATGTTCTCTATCTTGATGCAAGAGCGTGCTTCTACAGGCCGTATCTACATCCAGAACGTCGACCACTGTAATACACACAGCCCATTCGATTCTGAAGTGGCTCCTGTTCGTCAGTCGAACCTATGTTTAGAGATCGCGCTACCAACTAAGCCGCTAACTAACGTAGAAGATGATTCAGGTGAGATCGCGCTATGTACGCTATCTGCATTCAACCTTGGTGCAATCAAATCACTAGACGACTTCGAAGAGCTGTCTGATCTCGTGGTTCGTGCACTAGACGCACTGCTAGACTACCAAGACTACCCGCTACCAGCGGCGTACAAGTCAACTATGAACCGTCGTACTCTAGGTGTGGGTGTTATCAACTATGCATACTACCTTGCGAAGAATGGCGTAAAATACTCAGACGGCAGCGCGAATGGTCTAACCCACCGCACGTTTGAAGCTATGCAGTACTACTTACTAAAAGCGTCTGTTGCATTGGCAAAAGAGCAAGGTAAGTGTCCTTCATTCCACGAGACCAACTACGCCAAAGGCCTATTGCCAATCGACACTTATAAGAAAGATGTCGACCTAATCTGTGACGAACAGCTTCACTACGATTGGGATGGTCTACGCGAAGAGATCATGACTCACGGTCTGCGTAACTCTACCCTAACTGCGTTAATGCCTTCTGAGACATCATCTCAGATCTCAAATGCAACCAATGGTATTGAGCCACCACGTGGTTATGTGTCTGTGAAAGCGTCTAAAGACGGTATCCTTAAGCAAGTAGTACCAGATTTCCTTGAGTATAAGGACAACTACGAACTGCTATGGAACATTGGTTCTAATGATGGCTATCTACACCTAGTGGGCATTATGCAGAAGTTTGTTGACCAAGCGATCTCTGCCAACACTAACTACGACCCAACGCGTTTTGAAAGCGGCAAAGTACCAATGAAAAAACTGCTGCAAGATCTGCTCACTGCGTACAAGTTTGGCGTTAAGACGCTGTACTATCACAACACCCGTGACGGTGCGAGCGATGATCAAAAAGACGCAGTACAACCAGCAGATGACGATTGCGCTGGCGGCGGTTGTAAGATTTAAACCATAACCCAAACAGCGGGTTATCAAGGCTTAACAAATTATTCGCCTCTCACCAGGTGGGAGGCTTAAAAGGAATTGAGGCACCATGGCTTACAGTACTTTTAACCGAAACAAAAATGACCAACTAAAAGAGCCAATGTTCTTAGGTCAATCAGTAAACGTTGCTCGTTACGACCAACAAAAGTTTGAGATCTTCGAAAAGCTGATCGAAAAGCAGCTCTCTTTCTTCTGGCGTCCAGAAGAGGTAGACGTATCTAGCGACCGTATCGATTACAACAAGCTGCCAGAGCA